>CAIXXY010000051.1 GCA_903923535.1 Candidatus Staskawiczbacteria bacterium
CAAATTATTCTAATTATTCTAATTTCTAATTATTCTAATCAAATATTAATTTATAATTTCTAAAAGTTTTTAGACATTAGGCATTGGCATTTGATTAGGTCAATTAGGATAATTAGGTCAATTAAACATTTTTATTTATTATATCGCAATAAAAGATTGCAAGCAATACAGCAATTTACACAACAATTTACTAATTGCATTTTTTGTGTTAATAAGTATCTAGCACATTGATTTTAAATACCTTGAACTACGAAATGCCTTCCAAACAATTTTATTTTGGTTTGCGGGCGAGATGAAACAAAAATTTTGAGGCATACTAATGAAATAAGTATGCCGAAGAATTTTTGTAAAATCACAGCCCAAACCAAAATATAAAGAGTTGAAGGTCATTTCGTAGTTCAAGGTAAATATAAACCCCTAACGAAAAACCACAAATGAAGGAGAGAATATATGAAGCTGCGCGGAATTGAGTTCGGACCCATCCTCGATGCTTCAGGCGTACGAGGATTTTTCGGAGAGGGATACTGGTATCACAGATTCCTCAAACCCATGGGATTAAACTTTGCGGGCTGCACTTTTGTGGCGAAAACCACGACATTGCCTGCAAGAAAAGGAAACATGCCGATGGGAAAGGACGGCATAACGATGAAGGTATGGAAGCCAAAATGCGTGAAGGTA
Organism: Candidatus Staskawiczbacteria bacterium; assembly: GCA_903923535.1. Lineage (GTDB taxonomy): Bacteria > Patescibacteriota > Minisyncoccia > Minisyncoccales > Staskawiczbacteraceae > XYD1-FULL-39-28. The sequence continues at coordinate 679 of CAIXXY010000051.1, forward strand.
AATTTCCGCAAAGGAATTATGCTCAACGCAGTTAGTCTTTCAGGTCCCGGCGCTGAATTTCTTTTTGGAATCGGCCGGTGGCAAGCGAGGACAGAACCGCTCTTTCTGTCTTTCATGTCGATTGCCACAACACCGGAAGAAAGGATTGCCGAACTGCAGGAGTTTGTGAAGTTGTTTGCAAAATATCTGCCGTTTGCAAAATATCTGCCGGGATTTCGCACTCCGGTGGGTTTACAGATAAACTACTCCTGCCCCAACGTCGGACTGGACTTAAGCTGTCTTGTAGACGAAGCGAGAAACGGACTGAGCATTGCTTCTGTCCTCGACATACCGCTGATGCCGAAATTCAACATCCTGACTCCGGTGAAAGCGGTGAAAGAAATATCCGATGACCCGAACTGCGATGCGATCTGCATATCCAACACGATTCCCTGGGACAAGCTTGGCGAAGTTGGAATCGACCGCAAGAAACTGTTCGGCTCTGATATCTCTCCGCTAGCAGAATTCGGCGGAGGAGGGTTATCGGGCAAACCGCTGCTTCCGCTGGTTATTGAATGGGTGCATACCGCCAGAGCTTGTGGAATCAGGAAACCGATCAATGCAGGAGGAGGAATCCTAAAAGCGGACGATGTGAGTTCGCTTTACCACGCCCATGCCGACTCAGTATTTATCGGCTCGGTCGCTACACTTAGGCCATGGAGAGTTCAAGAAATCATCAGAAGAGCGCGTCAGCTTTTCTAGAAAGGAGATGATATGAGTATGAAGATCGCAGTAAAGAAGGGCGACGATATGCACCTGCACTTGCGCAGGGGCCAAATTCTGCGGTCGGTTATCGGTTTTACTTCCAGCCAGTTCAAAAGGGCAGTCATTATGCCCAACACTGGCCCGCCGATACTGACAGCAAAAGACGCAGTGGCATATCGGGACGAAATCATGCAATACCAGGTTGGAGATTTCCAACCCCTGATGACGATTCAGGTGACCGACTGCACTACTCCAGCTATGATTGAGGAGGCGAAAGAAGCCGGCGTCGTCGCCGGCAAAGTCTATCCTCAGGGAGTGACAACCAACTCCCAAAACGGCATCGCGAATTTCAAGGCGATATACCCCGCCTTGCGCGAGATGCAGAATCAGCAGATGCTGCTGCTTCTGCACGGCGAATCTCCTGACCCCGAAGTCTTCTGCTTGGACAGAGAAGAGGTTTTCCTTTCAACCCTGGCAAACCTTGCAGGAGACTTCCCGGAACTGAAGATCGTGCTTGAGCACATCACCACAGAAAAAGCAGTTCTGGCGGTGAAGAAGTTTGAGAATGTTGCGGCTACCATAACCGCTCATCATCTCCTGCTCACCTTGGACGATGTCATCGGCAACCTCATCTCGCCCCACAACTTCTGCAAGCCCATTGCCAAGCGTCCGGAGGACAGGTGGACATTGCGCCAAGCTGCCATAAGCGGGAATCCGAAATTCTTTTACGGCGGGGATTCAGCCCCCCACGCAAAAGAGATGAAAGAGTGCAGCAACGGGTGCGCCGGAATATTCAACGCGCCGGTCGCGCTTCCGCTTCTGGCGCAGATTTTCGCGAAATACAGCGGATTCAGTTTCCTGAACGATTTCATTTCCAAGTTCGGAGCAGACTTCTACGGCCTGCCCCAGACCAAGGAAACGATCATACTGGCTGAGAAAGATTGGCCGGTTCCCAATGAGTACGACGGAATCGTGCCATTTATGGCGGGCAAGACCCTGCGTTACCAAGTCATCGACTAAGTCGCGCAAGTTATGCCAAGCCCCGGCGGAAGATGTCTTGTTGATATCAACCGCCGATTTTTTTTATAATAAAAAACGCCCGAACGGGCGTTTTTTTTATTTTAATTTATAAAAGCTGAGTTTTTCTTATAAAATATCTGTCGTTTGAATCTTTGTCAAAACTTTTTTTATTGTTCAAGTTCATCAGCACAGTATTTTTTGCAACCAGTCTCTGGGCCAAAACCTGTTTTACAACTTCATCTTTATGTATCGGCTCATTTTTTTCTTTCAAAACTTTAGTGATTATATCTTTAATGGTTCCTGGGAAATATCCCCATTCTGCCAATGCATAAGTTCCTCTGCCCACCAACACAAATCTCGCATCTTTTATTAATTCATTATGAACTGTCTGAGGATAAGTTTTTTTGTTTGGCAAATTATATTCTAACTTGTCTATTAATTTTGCAACTTCTGTAAAGTGCAAAGGTTTTCCATTTTTCTTAAAAACTAAGAATGATTTGTCTTTTACTCCCCTTGGTTTTATTTCAGGCCATTCAACTAATCCTAAAGTCCCCTCGTTACTTGGCTGAATTCTTTTTGAAACCTCAAGATAAGAAAAAGTAGCTGGCTGTGAAAGTCCCTGTTTTGAAGCGACTTGTGCATAAAAATCTTTTTCAGGAATTGGCTTGCCTATTTTCTGCATCTGCGAAACTAAAGAATTTAAAGTTCCTTTGACTTTTTCTTGAGCATCAGAAACATTTGACCAAAAATAATGATAATCTTTTTTCTCGCAAACTTTTGAAAATTGTTCTCCCAGTGTCAAAAAGAATAAAACATAAGATTTCTGATTTTTACCGCCCAATTCCTGCAAAACATTTTCCTCTTTCTTTAAACCTCCCTGCTCTTTGAAATAGTTTGATAACTCCGCAAAAACAGCATCTAATGCTTCTTTATTATTTTTTCTTACATAGTTAAAACCAGCCTCTTCTATCTGGCGGACTCTTTCTCTGGTTATGCCAAATGTCTTGCCAATAACTTCCAATGTTTCAGGATTCCCAGATTTGACTCCAAATCTGCGATCAAAAATATCTTTAGTTTTTGGGCTAAGGCCTTTGGTAAACTTTTGATATGCTTGTTTGTAATTAATTGTATCCATAATTATAAGAGAGGGAGTCCCGCTTAGCGGGACGACCGAACGAATAAATATAGAATGGCAAAGCCATTTCTATATAGTCAATTTTAAACCCCATTTAAGGGCTTATTAGGCTAATTATAGTAGTCTACCATATTAACAAGCCCCTGTCAACCTTTAACCTTATCCACAGCGCCTTTGCTATAAAAGTGTAAATATCAATAAACTATCTGTTTATCTTCTAAAAAATTCTAACCCTTAGAGTAAAAAAGTTAAGCTTTCTTCTTTAAATTCCATTTATACCAAGAAACCAGCAAAGGGCTGGCAATAAATATAGAAGAATACGCTCCTGAGGTTATACCGATGATTAAAGTCAGTGCAAAATATTTAAGGGTCTGGCCTCCCAGGAAATAAAGCGAAACCAATACAAATTCCACTGTCAAAACCGTGCTGATTGACCTGCCCAATGTCTGGGTTAAGCTCCAATTTACCGTCTCTTCAAACTGGCCCATTCCCCTTCTTAAAATGTTCTCCCTGATCCTGTCAAAAATAACAATTGTATCGTGCACAGAAAATCCTAAAATTGTCAGCAAAGCCGCAATAATAGGAATTGTGATCTCAATATTATATAAATGCCCTAAAATCGAAAATATTCCAAGTGGGACTAAAACATCATGAAACAGGGCTATTAAAGATGTAATGCCGTATTTCCAAGAACTCACGGGCTTTGAAACTTTCCTGAAAGCAAAGGCAATATATAGAGTAATTGCCACTAACGCCAAAACAATGGCCAATTCTGTCTTATTTCTCAATTCCTGGCCGATTGACGGGCCGATATACTGAAAGCTCTTTTCTGAGGCCGGAGCCAGCTTGCTTAATTCGGCTAATATCCGTTGGTGCGTTGCCTCATCAACTCCTTTAAACTGCAGAACAGCCCCGACAGATCCTGTCGGCTGGATTGTAATTTCTCCCAAGTTAAAGCTCTTTAAAGCATTCTGAATTGCTTCATTTGACGGCCTCTTATTTTGGAAATCAACCTGCATACTGCTTCCACCTATAAACTCAATTCCAAACTTCAATCCAAACATAGACAAAGAAACAATTGAGGCAATAATCAAAAGTCCGGAGATAATATAATAAAATTTTGAATATTTTGTAAAATTGAATGTCATAATTATAATACTAATTTGCTAATTCTATGCTAATCTGCGAAAATTCTAATCTACGAATTCGTATTTCTGTAGATTAGAATAAGATTCGTAGATTAGTGTTATAACAACCATTTAGCTTTCTCGGCCCATTTGCCGACAAAAACCATCAAGAATATTCTTGTTATAAATATTGCAGAGAATAAAGAAATTAAAATGCCAAGCGCCAATGTAAAAGCGAATCCTTTAATGAATGAAGTTGCCACAAAGAATAGAATGGCGCAGACAATCAAAGAGTTAAAGTTGCTATCTCTGATTGACGGCCAGGCGCGTTTGAATCCTTCGTCAATTGCCTGTGATAATCCTCTGCCGGCTTTTATTTCCTCTCTCATTCTTGCGAAAATCAAAATATTAGCGTCTACTGCCATGCCGATAGAAAGTATAAATCCACCGATGCCAGACAAACTCATTGTTACAGGAATCAGCTTGAATATAGCCAAAGTTATCGCTACGTATATCACAAGGGCCAAGGACGCGAGCAGGCCTGGAAACCTATAAATGACCACCATAAAAACTACTACTGCCAGAAGCCCGTATATTCCCGCCCAGAGCGATTTTTGAAGGGATACAGACCCCAAGGTAGGCCCTACTGTTTCCTGAGAAATCGGGCTCCCGATTTTAACCGGCAAAGCTCCCGAATTCAACCTTGAAGCGAGAGAATTGGCTGTCTGCGTTGACATATCTCCTGTAATTACCGCTTTTCCGCCGGTAATTTTATCCTGCACAATCGGGGCATACAAATCCTGGTTATCAATTTTTCCATCTCCATTCGTATCAATAATAGAAGCTCCGTCTAAATAAATTGCCAATGGTTTTTTTATATTTCTGGCTGTAATATCTGCAAAAATTTTAGCTCCCTCATCATTAAACTGCAATTGGATCTGTGGCTTATAAGTTGTCTGGTCAAAAAGAACAGTTGCTTTTGTCAGATATTTTCCAGTTAAATCGGTTGTCTTAAAATATGGATTTTCCAAAGCCAGCTGCCAGTCTTTAATTTTTGTAATATCTTGTTTTTTATCTTGGGCCGCCTGAATTTCTTTTATTTTATCTAAAATCGGCTGGCTTTCAGCTTGTGTTCTTTCCTCGTCAAATTCCAGATAAGGCGTCTGGCCTATCATTTGGATTGCCTGCTGGACATCTGTGACTCCTGGCAACTCAACCAATAATCTGTCCTGCCCTTGAATCTGCACAACCGGCTCAGAAACCCCAAACATATTGACCCTTCTTTCAATCACGTCTCTCAATCCTGACATAGCTCCTGACTTATCTGTTGTCTGGCTTAAATCTGCCTGATAAACCAAGCTTACTCCGCCCTGCAAATCAAGCCCTAAAACATACGGCCTTTCAGGAAAGTGGGGCAAAGTCCAAGACATTTTATGATTTAAGAAATCAACTGACTTGTTAAAATAATTAGGATAAGCAAAAATCCCGGCCAATACAGCCAAGATCAATACTCCGATAAAGATATAGTATTTCTGCTGCATAAAAAGTATTTTTTATTATATCTCAATTTTTAAATTAATCAAGCCTTTCTAAAATCTTCAACTCTATATTTCCTGTGGATGTATCATAAACAGCAAATGCGGGTTTAAAAAATTGGCCGGCCAATTCGCCTGGATTTATTATGTGGCATTCGCCTCCTTCAGCTCCGTTCAGGACAGGCACCTTCTCATCCCAGGGCCTGTGCGTGTGGCCATAAAAAACCAAGTCATATTTGCCTGATTGAACCAATTTCTTTGCTTTTTCTGGAAAATGAGTAATTGCAATTTTCTTTTTATCAATTTCTGTTTCAAAAATATCTTCGTTTATTTTTACCCGGTTAAATTGTTTCGCCTCTGGCGAAACACCGCCTTCGACGGATTTAACTGGGTGAACTTTTAGAATTTTATTATATTCTTCAACCAAAATTTTAAAATCTTTATCCATATTGCCGAATACTCCGAAAAATTCCCCTTTAAAATCTGCCAGTGATTCTTTCAAGCTCTCCGGGCTTCCAATATCTCCGCAATGCAAAATGGTGCGGATATTCTCCTTATTCAGCCAATCAACTGCCTTCCTAAAATTCGCTATATTTCCATGAGTATCTGAAATAATTGCTATTTTCATTTTATGATTCTTCTAAAATTATCTTGTCTTTAAATTTTCCGCGTTCATCTGCTTTCTTTTCTTTAACTTTCTGCAACTCTTGTTTATCAAATTTTTTATAATCTAAAATCGCATCAATAACTTCCAAAATATCTGCCATCTCTTCAATGCTTTCTGCTTCCATAAATTCATTGAATTCTTCCTGCAATTCTTCTTTCAATCTCTGCTAGTATTCAGTATTATCCGCAATATGAATAACAGGAATCCCTCCTTTATTTTTTATTATTTCAGGAATTTTATCTCTGACTAATTTATTATATTTCATGTTTTTATTTTTCAATATATTTAAATCGTGGAATTTTTTTGCCATTAAATTCAACCTCTTCTAAAAACATTTTTAAAGGACGAATCCATAAATCACCATCGCCATACAAAGCTTTGTATACCGCAAACTCTTCCATTGATTCAGAATGTTTTGCAATTCCTAAAACTTCATATTCTTTGCCTTTGTAATGTTGGTATTTGCCTATTTTCATAATCATGAGAGAGAAAAATATAAAAATTTATTTTTATTTGTATTCACAAAAACCATATTCTCACATTCTCGAGAACGTGAGAATATGGTTTTTATTGCCTACAATTTTTTAAAATTTTCAATAAATTTAACAAAAATTTTCCCGTAAGGAGATAAAGAATGCAAAATCGTTCGCCCGTTATAATTTTTATCAACCAAACCGGCATTAACTAATTTCAAAGTGTGTCCGGAAATAGTTTTAAAATTGCAATTTAAAATTTTAGCGATGTCATCAAGCGTTATCCCCTGACTTTTAGAAATTAGAAGAAGTATATCAATTCTCCTATGATTTGCGACCCCTTTTATATGCTTTTCGATTTGTTTTGAATTCTTCATATTTTAATTATACAACATTCTCACATTCTCGAGAATGTGAGAATGTTATTTGTTTCCGGCAACGCAATTATTAAAAATATTTATTTGATCATTATATTGCGCAACAATGCTTTTTGTAGCATCAGCCAAAGAATTATATTGCGCAACTAATTGATTAAAATCATTTACCATTTGGTTATAGCTAGCAGATTTGGGATTTGTGTTTTCAATTTGTATTTTTCTTTCATCAATTTGCGAGGTTAAAATATCCAATTGAGCTTTATTCAAATCAATTTCATTTTTCAAATTATCATTTGGCGGGATACAGGAAGATAACGGAAGCCCAAATTCTTGCACGCCTATCCAAACAGTTTCTCCTTTATAGGTTCCTTTAATTACTGCTACTCCAATTTCTGAATATCTATTATTTAAAATATTTGCTCTATGCCCAGGACTGTTCATCCAATCCTGAACAACTTCTTTTTCTGATAAAAAATTTCCTAAAATTAAATTTTCTCCGACAATAATATAATCATAACCATAATTTTGAGCCAAATCCCCCGGACCAACTCCTGTTGGCGAAACATGCTCAAAATATTGTTTTAAAAACATATCATTGGCTTTCGCCAAAGCTGCCTGGTCAAGCTTTTCATTTTCTTTCAATGCCGACAAGCTTCCATTTTCCTGCCTCTGCAAATTTGTTTCTGCAATAATCTGGGTTTTCAATAAAATAACTTTATTACTAGCTCCCCCAACCTTTAATGGAGTCGCTGTTGAAACCTGTTTTTGAACTTCTGAAATAATTTGTCCTACATCTGTTTTTTTAAAATCTTGAACCTGTTTATTCAAGCCATTATAAAATCTTACGGCATCATCCTTAAAATACACGCCAGCTCCAAAAGCCACGGCTATTAAAATAAAAACTATTATTTTTTTAAATTTATTTACCATGGCATTTCTTATATTTCAAACCCGAACCACACCAGCAGGGATCATTACGTCCCAGTTCTTTTTTTCCCGATTCAACTGCATGGGACTGTGGCATTGATTTTTGATTATTAACTTGCAAGCCGGCTTTCAAAATATTTTCTGCAATATTCGCGTCTATTGTAGCCAATAATTGTCCGAATGCTTTATGTCCTTCATTCTTATATTCAACCAAAGGATCTCTTCCGCTATAAGCTCTTAATCTCACAGAATCCCTAATATGATCCATATAAGATAAATGTTCCTGCCAAAGCATATCTGAAACTCTTAAGCAAACAACTTTTTCTAGTTGTTCCATATTCTCAATTCCAATTTCTTTTTCCTTTTTATTGTATTCATCTTCTGACAATCCTGCTTTCTTAAACATTTCCAAAACTTTTTCTTTCAAATCATCGCTTTCTAAATATTCTTTCCTTCTCTTATAAATAATTTCTCTGTGCTTGTTTAAAACATCGTCATATTCCAGCACATGATGCCTTGCATCAAAATTAAATCCTTCAATTTTTTCTTGCGCAGATTCAATGGCGCCCGAAATCATTCCTGCCTGAATCGGCTCATCTTCAGGAATATTCAAAGCAGTCATCAGAGATTTTATTTTGTCTCCGCCAAAAATTCTCATCAAATCGTCTTCCAAAGAAACAAAAAATTGCGTTGAACCAGGATCTCCCTGCCTTCCCGACCTTCCTCTCAGCTGGTTATCAATTCTTCTTGCATCATGCCTTTCTGTGCCAATGACATGTAATCCACCGACTTCGCGAACTGTTTGGGTTTGGTCGGTCAAAGGTGGATTGCCTCCTAAAATAATATCAACTCCTCTGCCTGCCATATTTGTGGCAATTGTTACAGCTCCCCGTTTTCCTGCCTGAGCTATAATTTCGCCTTCTCTTTCGTGATTTTTGGCATTTAAAATATTATGAGGAATACCTTTTGTTTCTAATAATTTTCCTAAATATTCATTCCTTTCAACAGACCTTGTGCCGACCAAAATCGGCTGGCCTTTTTTATTAAGCTCTTCAATTTCTTTTATGACAGCAGAAAATTTTCCGTTTTCTGTTTTAAAAACTTTATCGGCAAAATCCTGCCTTATTGTTGTTTTATTTGGAGGAATGGCAATAACTTCTAATTTATAAACTTTATCAAATTCTTCAGCAGAAGTAAGAGCTGTTCCTGTCATGCCAGATATTTTTTTATACATCCTGAAATAATTCTGGAAAGTAATCGTCGCCATTGTTATAGATTCAGGCCTTACGATAACTCCTTCTTTTGCCTCCACTGCCTGGTGAAGTCCGGCAGACCATCTTCTGCCCGGCAATATTCTTCCGGTGAATTCATCTATAATTAAAATTTCCCCGTTTTTTACGGTATAATCTCGGTCTTTTAAAAATAATGCTTTGGCTTTTAATGCAGATTCTAATTGATGGGTTGTAATAATATCATTTTCCAGCCAAGGATCAAATCCCAAACTTTTTACAATTTTATTCTGGCCTTGGTCTGTAAAAGTAACGCTTTTCATTTTTTCATCAAGCTCATAATCTGAACTTTTTTCTAAAAATGCTACAACTTTTGCAAAAGTATAATATTTCTCTGTTGCTTCTTCAGCTTCCCCGGAAATTATCAAAGGGACCCGCGCTTCATCAATCAAAATTGAATCTACTTCATCAACGATTACAAAATTAAATCCGCGCTGGGCTTCCTGATTTTTTTCATAAACCATATTATCTCTTAAATAATCAAAACCAAATTCATTATTAGTTCCATAAGTAATATCTGCTGCATAAGCCTCTTTCCTTGAAACTGGTTTTAAATAATTTTGAATCACCTTAAAATTGCCCATTGCATCTCTCTCCTTGTCTTTCTCATCATTTTTATAATTGGCGTCGTAAACATATCCTGATTCATTAACAATGCATCCTGTAGTAAGTCCTAAACAATCGTAAATCTGCCCCATCCAGACCATATCTCTTTTGGCCAGATAATCATTTACAGTTACGATATGCGTTCCACGGCCCTCTAATGCGTTTAAATAAGCAGGTAGCGTAGCTGATAAAGTTTTTCCTTCGCCTGTTCTCATTTCTGCAATTTTGCCCTGATGCAGAACAATTCCGCCGATCATCTGCACGTCAAAATGCCGCTGGTTTAAAGTTCTTTTAGCTGCCTCTCTGACCAGCGCAAAAGCCTCTGGCAACAAATTGTCCAAAGTCTTGTCCCTCACTAACTTTGCGTCAAAGTTAGTGAGGGATGAACCTTTCGCCAATCTTTCCTTAAATTCTTTTGTTTTTTCTTTCAATTGCTCTGCAGAAAATTTTTCGAATTCAGGCTCAAAAGAATTTATTTTTTCAATAGTTGACTGGAGCCCTTTGATAAACCTTTCATTAGGATCCCCAAAAACCTTAGTTAAAAAGCTCATATGCATGCGTTATATTAGATTATAATCTTTTAGTGTTTTTTCAAGATTTTCTATTTTTTCAAAATGGAAGGACTTTATACTTAAAGCATTGGCCATTTCAACATTCTCTTTGGAATTATCAAAATAAATACACTCTTCTGGTTTAAGATTATTTTCTAATAATAAATTTTTGAACGCTTCCGGGCTGGGTTTAACAAAACCTGTCTGCCATGAATAGTAAATTTTGTTAAAAATATTTAAAAATGAAAATTTTTTTCCGTAACAAACTGCCCTTTCTATAAAATTGTTTGATAAAATAAATATCTTAATTCCTTTCTTTTTTACTTGTCTGGCCAGTTCAACTAACTCTGGAATTTCCTTTTCGGAATCAAACCAAAAATTAAAAAAATCTTCTTTTGACATATTAAGGCCCCATTTTTCTAAATAAGGTTTCCAGTAAGCAAAAGCATCTCCGGCATTAGGATTTCTTACTTTTATCATTATCTTCTTTAAAGCTAGGAGAAATTCTTCGATAGGAATTCCAAATTTATCATGGAATCTATCGCTTAGTTTCGGGCTTTGGATAAAAATGCCATTTAAATCGAAAATAACTGCTTTAATCATATTCTTAACTCTACCAAAAAATCACTTTAATTAAAAGATGGCTTTTGAAAAATGTTTCATCCCTTTCACCTACACTTAATAACATACCTACAAACTCCAGTTTATAGGTATGTTATTACGCGGAATAAAGCTATCAGATATTCTGAAAAGATTTTAGAAAACGGACAAACATTATACCATATGGAGACAACGTATGCTCCACAAATTTGCCACGATATTTTTTATTAACCAAGCCGGCCTGATAAAGTTTTCTGGTATGTTCACCTATGGTTTTTGCGTTTGCATCAAGCGCCGTAATAATATCTTCCAAGGTTATGCCACCGCTTTTATCAATAAGAAGCAATATCTCAATGCGGTAATGGTTAGCCATACCCTTTAAATGCCGTTCCATTTGCTTTGCCGACTTAATTTTTATTTTTGCTATATTTTTCTCATTCTTCATAGCTTTATTATATCAAGACATCCCTACAAACTCCAGTTTGTAAGTATGTCTTGTTTTATTTATTTTGTGTTAATAAAATTTTTACCCTGACTCTGATATCCTCCTAATATTTTGACCACTGATTGCACTTTTTTGATGCAACCATCTAAACCGAAAATAATTTTGCGCTCAGAAAAATGTATAACATACCATCCTTTGCCCCGCAAAAAATTATTTTTTGTTTTATCTTTTACTTTTTGAATTTTTGAGGAATGGGCTTTTTTGTTGTCGCACTCAATAGCAATGCGCCCGTTATTGCAAAAAATCGCAAAATCCAAGCGGTACCTTTTCTGGGTATTTTTGATAACATAGTGTTGGGCTTTTGTTTTAATGCCAGCGCGCTTTAAGGCGTTTTCAATTATCTGCTCGGTAGGAGCCACGCCGTAAAGCTGAAGAATATTTTTTGATTCTAATAAGCGCCGTAAAGTGGTGAACCCAAAACAGACACGGCGCGGAATTATGTTTTTTATGGGCTCAGCAAGTTCATTTATTTCCCCAAGATTTACTTTAAAATAATAGTCGTTTGCATTGGGATGTTTAAGTTCCTTGGGAAATAAATCTTTCCTTGTCAATATGCTATAATTTAAAACCCGACTGTAATATTTTATGCATTTTCCGCTCCCTCCAAACAAAGCCGGCTGATAAAAAGCGACGCATTTGAATTTCATTTTTGGGCATGTTTTAACCGGGATATGATACCATTTTTCTTGTAATAAAATTTTCAGATCGCGCGCATTTTTAAGCACCGCCACCAAGACAATCTTATCATTTTTAGTTGTTTCTGCCATTTACTTTTTTTTATTATACAATTAAAAACCATCTTAATTAAAAGGTGGTTTCTAAAATTATTTCGTTATTTTTCCTTTTGTTTTTCTCTGTTTTCTGCGGTTTCTGTCAATATTTTTGAACTTATATTTTTCAATCTCTGCCCTTAATTCGTCCTTGGCTCCTACAATAGCCTTAAACAAATTGTCTGCCTTTGACCAGGCTATCAAGCTTTTGCCTGGCAGATTAAGCTGGGTTTTAACCAAAAAAATTTTTCCTTTTTTATGATGTTTTGTCTCTTTCTCTACCTCAACAAAAATTTCTGCCAAGGTTTTTCCTTTCTTTGGAGTATCTTCTTTCAAAATATCAATAAATTTTTTAATGGAACCTATCTTTTTTTCAATAAAATTCTGCAGGCCTTCCGTCAATTCCAAATTTTTTGTTTTAATTATAATTTTCACCCCCACACCAAACTCGCCCCCACACCAAAGCCATAATAGACTTTAATTAGTTCAGCAAATTTGTTAATTAATTTTAATCTTACGCTCCCACTTGATAATCTTTGGTGTGGGGGCGAGTTTATATTTTTAAAAAATTTCACCCGCTGGCAATTATTATTTATATTGTTATTCTTACCTCCACAACTCGTTATGGTGTGGGGGTGAATAATTTAGTTTTAGTTAAAAATAACCCCGTTAAGCGAGGTTATTTTTAACATTATTTACATTTGCATTTAGATTTGCATCCGCATTCCTTCATTGCCTTCTTGGCTACTGGCTTTTTTGCTTTAGATTTTTTTGCCATATCAGGACCGCTCGCCTAGCAATACTTTTCTACTGCGCCCAGCCCTCTAAGCTTTTGAATTTATGCATTTAGCGTAGAGGGCTGGGCTCGTTACGAAAAAATTGCTAATCGACCGGTCTTTTTTA
>CAIXXY010000052.1 GCA_903923535.1 Candidatus Staskawiczbacteria bacterium
ATCTTTGCTGAAAATTGTAATGAAACTAAAAATCCGATAATTAAAAACAGCGCAGGTACGAAAAGGCTGACAGCATTGCCTAACGATTGTATAACGCCAGTTGTAAAAATATCGTCTTGTCCTATTGATAGTGGGTTTGCTGTCGCGATAGTCCCTATCATCTGTGAGCCGATATAATAGAAAAGCCCGGCAGGTACTCCTATAATGCACCACTGGAAAAAATTTTTCCACCACATCTGCCATACAGATTTTGTTGCCGGAAAAACATAACAGACAAAAGCTAAGGGCGATAATATAACCAACATCCAAAGCGCGATTACTCTGCCTAACAGCAATATTGTATATAAAAGATAAATTAGCATAGCAACAAGGTTGAAAGCCATCATTGCTATAAGCCCTACTCCATATTCAATCCATGAAGTACCAGGTCCATTTTTCAGCATATTAACACTGTTGACAATATTAGCAATAAAAGGATGCGGATTATTTACATTAGAAAAAAAGTAAGCCATTAATATATTTGTCCCGTCTATAAATATCCCGCATATCACTAAAGAAAAATTAATCAAAAGAGCTGCTATTATCAATGGCACTAAAAGCCTTTGGGCTTCATACTCTTTAATTCTTAGAGAAGTGGCTATACCTACAACAACAAAACCCATAACGACTACCATATTAGCCAAATCCCTGACAATCGGCCAGCCAACTATCACTGCCGTGGTGTTGGTATAAGATATTGTTTTTGTCAAAATTATTGTCCCTCCCAAAAGAAGTCCTAGGAGGTCAGCGATAACTGCTGTTGCCAGCACGGGCAATGCCAATAGGGCAAATATAATTGCATTTAAGAAATCGCTTCCTGCGCCTTTAATCCAACTCCATGCCCAAAGTACTCCGTAAATTACAGCCTGAGCTTTTGCGATTTGAGGTATTGCGATGGCAAAAGCGATAAAAAACAAAAAAACAAAAAATATTTTTTTATTGTTTAAAATATAAGAGAAAAATTTGGGCATGAAATTTTAATTATTTAAATCTTTGAAACTTTCTGTTAAGTTTGTCCAATCGTGAACACTAAGTACGTCTTACAGAAGCCCGGCATCTGTAAATTATTTAATCTTACAGAAGCCCGGCATCTGTAAATTATTTAATTTTACACCATTTGAAAATTTCAAGCCAGTCAAGTTATTAACACATCTAGTTTATAGTTAGTTTTTACAGAAGCCCTTTACAGAAGCCCGGCATCTGCATCCGCATCTGCATCCATTCTTGCAGATGCCGGGCTTCTGTAAAAGCTATTCGATGGTTAGGCCGTCTATTGTCTCATAAATTTTTTTCCCTTTGCCATGTAATACATCTTTGATAAATAAAAGATAGTCTTCTGGTGTCGGGTACAATTCTCCCAATAACCCTTTGTCTACAAGAATTGAATTTCTTTTGTTTATAAATTCTTGATGAGTGCTCCAATTGTAATCATTTACCCAATCTAAAACATTGCCGATATCTCTTATGCCAATTTCTTTTAAGTCTGGTTCTATAAGTTGTGCCGGATTAATAGCATTAATATATGCTAAAAGATATCGTAATTGATCATCGCCATCTATATGAACCGCTTTAAATCGTCCCTGGAATAAACTGCCAGGACGATTATATTTCGCAGTAAAATATTTTGCATAACTAGTGCCCAATCTTTGCATAAAATTAGTGATTCCACTCTCTTTGATTTCTTGTAATAGAAAATGGAAATGATTTGGCATTAAACAATCTGCACATATTTTAACTAAAACATTCGGAGTGATTTTGCTACCGATAAAAACTTTTTTAATTTCTTCTAAAGTATAGCCATTTTTATTTCTTTCTAATTCTTCGATGCCGAAAATGAGACTACTGCTATTTGAGAGATATATTGCTTGAAGAAATCTATACATATCTTTATCATTATAAAAAATATCTTGCCTTGCGTTCCCGCGATTATAGATATGATAAAATTCTCCTGGTGTAAATTGTATTTTTCTTGTTGGCATTTTATTTTTGCAGCTATTTTTTTATAGATATTACAGATACCCGGTATCTGTAAAAAAGTTTGTTAGAGCTTCCCAATCTTTTACAAATAAAGTTTCTGCGCGTTGGATTGGTTTAATATTATTTTTAAGAAGCCAGGACTCAACTATTTTTTTATCTAATTTTAGTGATTTTGATAAATTTCCTGCAAGCTGTTTTCTAGGCTGGGAAAATCCGGCTTTTACAATTCTAAAAAATAAGTCTGATGGTATATTCTGTTTTTTAAATGGAATTATCTTTATTATTGCTGAATCAACTTTTGGGGCAGGCCAAAAGCAGTTTTTTGAGACATAGGAAATGATTTTCGGTTCAGCATAAAATTGTACAGAAACCGCCAGCAAACTCATCTGAGGCGGTTTTGCGCAAATTCTTTGGGCCACTTCTTTTTGGAGCATTAAAATTATTTCTGTAGGTTGATTGCTGCTTTCTAAAAATTTCCTTATTAAAGGAGAAGTCAGATAATATGGTATATTGGCAACTAATTTATAAGGGTATAGGGCGTAGGGTTTAGGGTTTAGTTTTAGAATGTCAGCATTAATAATTTCTACATTTTTATAATCTGTTAAAGTTTCTTTAAGGATTTTGCACATTTTTTCATCCTTTTCTACGGCAATTACTTTTTTTGCCTTTTTTGCCAGCTCGCAGGTTAAAGTCCCAATGCCAGGCCCTACTTCTAAAATAATATCATCTGATTTTATATCGGCAGAATCAATGATTTTTTTCAAAACATTTTTATCTATCAAAAAATTCTGGCCTAAACCCTTTGACGGCCATGTTCCGTACTTATCAAGCAGATTTTTTATTATTTTTGGAAAAGTCAGTTCCATTATAATATTATATCATGCCGGCAAAGATTTATTATATTTATTGTGTATAACTATTTGACTGATTGGTCAAAAAGTTGTAAATTTAAACTAGATTGTTAAAAATAATTAACAAAATATTAACAAGGATAAAAGCGATTCGCCCGTCCGCGGGAGAATCGCAAAAAAGGACTGATTTAACAGGATTGTTTAAAAATCCTTTGTTTTATTTTCGCTGGCGAAAGACTGCACCGAAGGCGCAAAGTATTGAGCCTGTCCCGGAGCTAAGCGAAGGGCGAAAACATAAACTTAGCAATTTTGTGAAATTTTTTGCTATGCAAAAAAATAATATTTTTACAAAATTGCGACCAGCTCATAATAGCGGGAGTTTCTATTTTGGATTAATTTCCATTATTTTATTCTCAGCCATGTATGCGTCTTGCGGCAGTTCAGCCAACACTGGAGGTTTAATTAACAGCCGTATTGCATTTTTCAATCCTTTTTTCAACAAATCCGACAATCCGACAGCAGATATTTTATTTTCCAGCCATGCGAACGCGATTCCTTTAGAAACCCCTGATTTGAAAATAATGCAAGACAATACTATCGGCGGGGTGGCGACTCCTTCAGTTGTATCTTCAAAGATTTTAGGCGATGTTTTCGGCAACAATCAGAATCAAAAAGATGTAACTGATTATACGGTGCAGCCTGGCGACACTTTCCAATCCATAGCTGACGCAAACCATATTTCTATCAATACTTTGCTTTGGGCAAATGAGCTTACAAAATCTTCAACAGCTAAGGTAGGACAGGATTTAATTATCCTGCCTATCGATGGAATTTTTCATGTTGTAAAATCCGGAGATACAATGTCGGCGATTGCTTCGAAATATAAAGCAAGCGCCGATTATATAATTTCTTATAATCATTTAGCCAACCAGGATGATATCTATATAGGAGACATTTTAATTGTTCCAGGAGGTGTAATGCCTAAAGTTTCCAGCCCGATAATAATAAACAACCAGATTCCTTTGGCTGACAACTTCTTTATTTATCCATCTCAAGGAATTATTACACAAGGGCTACATTATATGAATGCAGTTGATCTGGCAAATAAATGCGGAACCCCGATTTACGCCGCGGCTTCCGGCATAGTTCAAAGAGCTGTTTTCAATAATGCCTGGAATTTAGGAATGGGAAATTATGTTACAATTCTGCATGCCAATGGTACAGTTACTTATTATGGTCACTTTGAAACTGTTTTTGTGAAACCAGGCGATAAAGTTATGGTTGGCGACAGGATAGGCTTGATGGGCCAGACTGGAAAAGCAACCGGATGCCATGTGCACTTTCAGGTTATGGGAGCCATAAATCCTTTAGCAAAATATCCAGTAGGAAAAAAAATTAGTTACTAATAAAAACAAAGAACCGCCTCCGGGCGGTTCTTTGTTTTTAATTTTCTCTGATTCTATACATTAGGGCTTCAGCAATATGTTCATATTGAATTTTGTCAGAATTAGCCAAGTCGGCGATTGTTCTGGCAACTTTTAAAATCCTGTGATAGCCTCTGGCTGAAAGTTTTCCTGAATTAACATATTTTTTTAAAAGTTCCTGGGATTTTTCATCATGCCCGCAATATTTTTTTATTTCAGGAATATTCATTTCAGAATTTGTTAAAATGGCATGTCCTGAGCCTGTCGAAGGATTATCGTTTATAAACCTTTCTTTTTGTTTTTGTCTGGCCGCCTCAATTTTTTCTCTTATAGTATTGCTTTGGTTTTCTGCCGACTCAGCTATCAATTTTTCATATTTTACCGCTGGCACTTCAATAAACAAATCAATTCTGTCCATTAAAGGTCCTGACATTTTTCTTCTATACATTGAAATTTGCGACGGGGAGCAGGTGCAGTTTTTTTCTGGGTCATTGAAATATCCGCAGGGGCAGGGGTTGGATGCGGCAATCAGCATAAACCTTGAAGGAAAAGTGAAAGTATTTTTAGCCCTTGAAACTGTTATCACCCCTTCTTCAATCGGCTGGCGCAGCGACTCTAAGACATCCCTATGGAATTCTGGAAATTCATCCAAAAATAAAACTCCGCGGTGCGCTAAAGTTATTTCTCCAGGCCTTGGCGGATTTCCTCCGCCAACTAGAGCAACCTCAGAAGAAATATGGTGCGGCGAGCGGAAAGGCCTGAAACTTATCAAAGCTTTATTTTCAGGCAGAAGGCCGGCAATTGAGTAAATTTTCGTTACTTCCAGAGACTCTGCAAAATTTAATTTCGGCAGAATTGACGGCAAAGCTTTTGCCAGTAAACTTTTTCCTCCGCCCGGAGGCCCGAACATAAACAAGTTATGGCTTCCTGCAGCTGTAATTTCTAAAGCCCTTTTTGCATATTCCTGCCCTTTTATCCAGCTGATGTCAACATTATAATTTGGAGACAAAATAAAGTCTTCATTATTTGTTTGGGATGGAATAATTTCTTTTCTGTGTTCTAAATATGCTAAAGTTTCTGCCAAAGAATCTACGCCAATAACTTTTATTTCTTCTATCAAACTGGCTTCTTTAGCATTATGGGCTGGCAGAATAATTTCTTTTATTCCGAGTTTTTTTGCCATTAAGGCAAATGACAAAGCTCCCTTTATGGGCCTTAATTTTCCATCTAAAGATAATTCTCCTAAGAATATTTTATCTGTCGGGTTAAACATTGTTTGCCTCGATGCAATTAAAAATGCCAAGGCAATCGGCAAGTCATAAATAGAACCTTCTTTTTTCAAATCAGCTGGAGCTAAATTTACCAAAACTTTGAAAGTCCTTCCGTGAGGAGATAATAATTTCGCGCTTTTTATAGCTGAGTCAACTCTATCCTCTGATTCTTTGACTGCTTTATCGGGGAGTCCTACAATGGAAAA
>CAIXXY010000053.1 GCA_903923535.1 Candidatus Staskawiczbacteria bacterium
GTTTATTTAATTAAAAAATTAAGAGATTCTGGAATAAGAGTTTCTATATATTCTTCAAAAAGAACGATTTCCTGGGAGTTAAAGATCGCAGGATGCAAGATTTTTTATTTAGAAGAAATAAAAGATATTATTAGGCGCGAAATGACAGAATAAAAAACCCGCCCCGCGAAAAGCGGAGCGGTTCTGTTAAACTATTATTATTATAGCAAATTAAAAAACCATGTCAATAGCAAGCAGAAAACTAAAAAATCAAGATCCGCAGATTGCAAAATTAATTGATTTGGAAACAGAAAGGCAAAAAACATCTTTGGAGATGATTCCTTCTGAAAATCATTCTTCTCCGGCTGTGAGGGAAGCGTTAGGCTCTCTTTTAACTGACAAATATGCAGAAGGTTATCCGGGGAAAAGATATTACGCAGGATTGAAATATTATGATGTTTTAGAAATTTTGTGCCAAGATAGGGTAAAAAAGCTGTTTAAGGTAGTCCATGCCAATGTCCAACCATATTCTGGTTCTCCGGCTAATGCAGCGGTTTATATGGCTGTTTGCGAGCCGGGAGACACAATAATGGGAATGGCTTTGCCTATGGGAGGACATTTGACTCATGGATGGAAAGTTAATTTTTCTGCCAAGTTTTATAATTCGGTTCAATATGGAGTTGATGAAAAAACAGGATTATTAGATTATGAGGGTTTAGAAAAATTAGCAAAAGAAAATAAGCCAAAATTAATATTTGTGGGAGCTACAGCTTATCCAAGAGTTTTTGACTGGAAAAGGCTGGGAGATATTGCAGATTCTGTTGGCGCTTATTTAGCAGCTGATATAGCTCATATTGCAGGATTGGTTGCAGGAGGAGCTCATCCAAGTCCAGCTCCATATGTGCATATTATTTCAACAACAACTCATAAAACTTTAAGAGGACCAAGGGGAGGATTGATAATGGTGACTAAAAAAGGAATTGAAAAAGACCCTGATTTGCCAAAGAAAATAGATAAGGCAATTTTTCCAGGTCTTCAGGGCGGGCCACACATGCACCAGGTTGCTGCAATTGCAGTTTGTTTGAAAGAAGCTTCTACTCCAGCCTTTAAAAATTATGCAAAACAAATTGTTAAAAATGCCAGAGCTTTAGCTGAGGAATTAAAAAAACACGGATTTAATTTGGTTTCTGGCGGAACAGATAACCATTTGATTTTAGTTGACTTAAGAAATAAAAATATTGCAGGTCCTGAAGCCCAAGATTTGTTGGAGGCAGCAGGAATTACAATAAATAAAAATACTATTCCTTATGACCCGGCTCCGCCATTCAAGCCTTCAGGAATAAGAATGGGAACTCCGGCAATTACAACCAGAGGCATGAAGGAAAAAGAAATGAAGAAGATAGCTGGCTGGATAAATGAAGTTATTTCAAATCCGAGATCTGTAAAAAAAGTCAGGGAAGAAATTAAAAAGTTTTGTAGAAATTTCCCTCTACCCAGTTAAATAAAAAAGTGAGGTCTGACCTCACTTTTTTATTATTATAGTGCCCGAGGTGGGAGTTGAACCCACAAGTCCGTAAGGACATGCGATTTTGAGTCGCACGCGTATGCCAATTCCGCCACTCGGGCTTAATTTTGCTTCATTCTATCATATTTTCCCTAATTTTCAACGGCTCAACGGCGTTGAGCCGTTGAAAATACCTCTTTCTATTCCCAGGAAGCGTCGATTATTTTTTCAGGAAATTTTTCAGCTATTATTTTGAAATTACTGCATGATGTTCTATGCAAAACAGCAGACCTGTTCTGGGCAAGATATGCTGAAACCTTGTCTCCGGGCTGGGGATCGCAACATTTGGCAATATGGATAAGCATTCCTTTCTGTCCTGCCAGATAAACCTGCCTTACATTACCTTTTCCGATTTTCTGCTTTTCTTCCTTTTTCTTTTTAGAAGCTTCAGAAATTTCTTCAATTTTTTTTCTTATAAATCCGGCTATAGGAAATTTAAAACTGGATTTATCTTGGTCGGTCAATTTTCTTATTTGAGACCGTGCCAGAGATGTTTTAACAAATCTCAACCAATCTTTTGACGGGGTTTTATTTTTACTTGTAGTAATTTCCACTACATCTCCATTTTCTAAAATATGATTAAGCTGGATTATTTTACCCCCTATTTTTGCTGACTCGCAGCGGTTTCCGATATCTGAGTGCACAGCATATGCAAAATCAACAGGAGTTGAATTTTTCGGCAAAACAATGACATCTCCTTTTGGAGTAAAAGTAAAAACTTGGTTTGAGAAAAAATCAATTTTGAAAGTTTTCCAGAAATCAGGGATATTTTTCACCCATTCAAAATTTTCTCCCTCTTTTTTAAGATCAATCTTTTCCTTATAAGACCAGTGTGCGCAGATACCATATTCAGCTTCTTTGTTCATCTCTTCTGTTCTTATTTGGATTTCGGTTATCTTGTCCCCCACTAATTTTGTGGCATTTTTTTCAGCAGCCGATTCCCATTGTCCTTTATTTTGCCCAAAATTAGTGGGGGATGAACCTTCATTGGAAAAAATTGTCGTATGCAAGGATCGGTATCCATTAGATTTTGGTTTTGCTATATAATCATTTATTTCTTCAGAGATTGGCTTGAAATGTTTGTGTATTATGCCTAAAGTCCGATAACAGCTTTCAATATCAGCAGTAATTATTCTCAATGCAATCAAGTCATGGATTTCATCAAAATTCATATTGTGCCGTATAAGTTTTTGATAGGTGCTCCAATAGGATTTTGCCCGATAGTTTATATCTAAAATTTTTACCCTTTCTTTTTTTAGGATTTTTTCAAGATGCGGGATCAATTTTTTCAAGTATTTTTCTCTTTCTTCATATTGCTCTTTAATATTTTCTTTCAGCCATTTGAATTTATCTGGGAATAAATATGAAAAGGCCATATCTTCAAGATTTCTTCTTATTTCTGATAATCCCAATCTGTTGGCGACTGGCACAAAAATCTGCAAGGTTTCAAAAGCATATAGTTTTTGCTGATCCTCTGGCAGATAGTGCAGAGAATT
Source organism: Candidatus Staskawiczbacteria bacterium (assembly GCA_903923535.1). GTDB lineage: Bacteria > Patescibacteriota > Minisyncoccia > Minisyncoccales > Staskawiczbacteraceae > XYD1-FULL-39-28. The sequence continues at coordinate 3,040 of CAIXXY010000053.1, forward strand.
CAATCCATCCAATCTTGAAACAAGCTCTACTAAAACCACTCTTAAATCTCCAGATAATGCCAAAAACATTTTTCTTAAATTTTCAATTTTTTCCCTAGTGAATGTTTTTTTGTCTTTAATGCCGATTGATAATGAATAACGGACCCTGCTAAGCTCCGAATTTTTTTCTATCAGCTGGCTTATTTCTTCTCCAAATTTTTTTTCGATCTCTCTTATTTCAATCTTTTTGGCGGAACTGGGAACATCATCTAATACATCATGAAGAAATCCGAAAGCGATTGTTGTGGGATCAAGGTTCATTTTATCAAGCATTGAAGCTACGCTTGTGGCATGGATAATATAATTATCCCCGGAAAGCCTATATTTTTCTTCATAAGCTTCTTTTGCAAAATTAAAAGCTGATTCAATTAGTTTTGGATCCGAGCTTTTATTTATTATTTTTTGTATATCACTCATTATTATTATTTTACAAAATCACACTCTTTATTATTGCACTTTATTTTCTTGCCTTTTTGAGTAAGTATAGAATCGCATTTTGGGCAAAACTCATTTATTGGTTTATCCCATGCAGCAAAATCGCATTTTGGAAATTTGTTGCATCCATAGAATATTTTTCCTTTTTTAGTCTTTCTGGCAACTATGTCGCCTTCTTTGCACTTTGGGCATTTTATTCCCAAATCCTTGTTTTTATCATCTATTGATTCAGTATGCTTGCATTCTGGAAATTTTGAACAAGCATAAAATCTTCCAAATCTTCCCATTCTTTCTATTATAGGAGATCCGCACTTTGGGCAGATTTTATCCGTTTTTTGAGTCAAATCTGATTTTTCTACTTCTTTATACTTTTTTTCCAGGTCTTTGGCAAAAGGATTATAAAAATCTTTGCATATTTTTTCCCAAGTATTCTTACCTTCAGCCACCTCATCTAATTCTTCTTCCATTTTTGCAGTAAAGCCGACATCAACGATTTCAGGAAAATTTTTTACCAAAACATCATTTACTATTGTTCCCATTTCGCTTGGGACAAATCTTTTCTGCTCATTTTTTCCAACATAATTCCTGTCCTGTATCGTGGATATAATCGGAGCATAAGTTGAAGGCCTGCCTATTCCATATTTTTCCAAAGTTTTTATAAGGCTTGCTTCGTTATATCTTGCCGGCGGTTCTGTAAAATGTTGCAGGGAATCTAATTTAACAAGATTTAATTCATTATTATTTTCTAAGTCCGGCAAATCTTTTTCTTCAAATTTTGTAGGATAAACTTTTAAAAATCCATGAAATTTTAGCGCCTGTCCATTGGCGCGAAATGTATAATTTTCAGCTTTTATATCTGCCAAAACACTATCAAAAATAGCTGGCGCCATCTGAGAAGCAATAAATCTTTGCCAAATTAGAGTGTAAAGTTTTAATTGTCTTGGATCGATTCCTTTTAATGATTCTGGTGTTTTGTCTGCATAGGCTGGCCTTATTGCTTCATGGGCTTCTTGAGCTCCTTTGCTTTTTGTCACATATTTTACTGCTTTGCCCGCCCAATAATCTTTGCCATATTTTTTTACTATAAAATTTTCTGCTTCCGTTAAAGACATTTCTGATAAATTTAATGAGTCTGTCCTGTGATAAGTAATATGTCCTTCTTCATAAAGCTTTTGGGCAATAGACATAGTCATTTTTGCCGGCCAACCGAATCTTTGGGATGTTGCTTGTTGCAATGTGCTTGTTGTGAACGGGGGAGCAGGATTCCTTTTTGTTTCCTTTTTTTCTACTGATTCAACAATATAATCTGCATTATTTAAATCTTGTAAAATTTTATCTGCCTCATCTTTATTTTTTATTTCCAGCTTATCAATCGCTTTGCCATCTTTTTTTACAAGCCCTGCTTCAAATTCTTTTTCATTTTTTTTAAGCAGCGCAGAAACATTCCAATATTCAACAGGAATAAATTTTTCAATTTCCCTTTCCCTTTCAACTATTAATCTTAATGCAACCGATTGAACCCTACCGGCTGAAAGGCCTTTTGCAATTTTTTTCCATAAAAAAGGAGATAATTTATATCCTACAATTCTGTCTAAAATTCTTCTTGCCTGCTGGGCATCTACCAAATTCATATCAATATGCCTTGGGGATTCCAAAGCTTTTTCAATTGCCGGTTTTGTAATTTCATGAAAAACAATTCTTTGCGGATTTTTCAATTTTAAGGCTTCCTGCAAATGCCATGCGATTGATTCTCCTTCGCGGTCTTCGTCAGTGGCCAATATCGTATTATCTGATTTTGCAGAATCTTTTTTTAATTCAGCGATAACTTTTTTGGCTTTTAGAGGTATAACATATTTGGGCTTAAAATTATTTTCAATATCTATGCCAAGTTCTCTTTTAGGCAAATCTCTTACATGTCCAAAAGAGGCTTTGACTATATATCCTTTACCTAAAAATTTACTAATAGTTTTTGATTTTGTAGGGCTTTCAACTATGACGAGTTGCATAATTTTTTTTAATTTTAATTTTTAAAATAATACTCTTATTTTAAATATACTCATATTTTTGCAGGTGCAAAAATATGAGTATATTAAATTTCTTCTATTAAAAATATTTTAATGTATTTGTCCAATGAATAAAATTGCAATAATGATTCTGTTTTGTCTGAAACGTCATAAGGTGTTATCCAAACACTTTGCTGAAACATTTTATAGCCCAAATTACACAGGATGCTTCTTAATAAACTCCGCGCCTTTTTATTTTTAGAAGGCATGTCAAAAATCAGCATTATCCACTTTCCATCTTTTCTTTTTTTATTTTCTTCCATTACAAAACTTGCTTTCAATGCCTTGCTCAAACCTTCTTTAGTAAGGATAACAGCTTGTTTGCCATTTAGATTTTTTACTTTTATATAATTTTTTGTTTTTAGATAATATATAAGTTTTGCAAACTTTGCTACATTTTTATCACTCCGATATTTTTTGAAAACAGGATTTTTTAGGCCAGGGAGATAATTAGCCATATTTATAGATTTAAAATCAAAAACATCTCCTGTTTTATTAATTATAGTATAAACATCCCACAAAAATTGATCTGTAACTGGCAATTTCATTTTTATTTATTGTTTTTTAAACTATACCATAAATTTCGCAGGTGCGAAAATATGAGTATATAATATTTAATTTAATGAATATGTATTTGCTCTTAAACTACGTACTTTACCCGAAATTTCCATTAAAGCAAGCGTAGTTGCTACGACAGATGCATTTAATTTTGTTTTTTCAATAATTTTATCTACATGCAATGGCTCATTTTCTAATACTTCTAAAATTAATTTTTCTTCGTCATTTTCAGCTTCAGCACAGCTTTGCAAAGGTTGTTGAAATTGAAGGCCTAACTCATTTAAAACATCAGTTGAGCTTGTAATTAATTTGGCGCCTTTTTTTATCAACCCATTAGGTCCAGCTGCATTAGAAGAATAAATTTGGCCTGGTATAGCAAACAATTTTTTATTTTGTTTTATTGCGCAGTCGGCGGTTATTAAAGAACCTGATTTTTCTTTAGCTTCTATTACTAATACGGCTGAACTTAGCCCAGAAATTATTCGGTTTCTCCTTGGAAAAGAAAATTTTGAGCCTTGAGTGCCTTCTGGCAATTCGGAAATTAAGCATCCGCCATGTTCAATAATTTTTCTGGATAAATCCAAATTTGTCTGAGGATAAATTGATTTTTCATCTAATCCTGTTCCCAATACTGCAATTGTGCGCTTTCTTTTTTCAACTACAGCTCTGTGGCTGAACGTATCAATCCCCGGAGCCAATCCTGAAACAATAGTGAGTCCTGAATCAGCTAGTTCGCCTGCCATTTTTAAAGCAACCTGCTGTCCATATGGCGAATAGCGTCTTGTTCCAACAATAGCAAGACATCTTTCGTCGGGGTTGGGCAAAATACCTATGTAATATAAAACCTTCGGCGCATCTTTGATTTTTTTTAGATCTTGTGGATATCCTTTGTCCTTGATTTCTATAATTTTTATTTCCTGCATTTTTCTATAATAACATAATAATTAAAAATATGCAGAAACATGAATATTGACTCTTCACCCAAATTTTTGCAAAAATTTGGGTGAAGAGTTGACAGCCATTTGCGGGGGGGGGTATTATAAGATAATAATTCAAAATTAAAAATGAATTCAGTATTCTGAAGTTAGAATTCAGAATAGAATATAGAATCCAGAATTCAGTATTCTAAATTCTATTCAAACTGCTAAATACTAAATTCAAAATTCATTATGCGAATTAAATATCTATTAATCACAGCTGTTTTGGCAACAGCGATTTTAAGTTTTACTGGTTTTGTTAAGGTTCAAGCCGATACTGCTGTCACAGCGACTTGTTCTGCATTGGGCGATTTATCTCAGCCTGGTGTTTCTATAACCTGGACCGCTACCGCAGGCGGAGGAGATGGGACAAATTATACATACAACTGGAGCGGAACAGACGGGCTTTCAGGAACCGCTTCAACTGCAACACAAACATATTCAACTTCTGGCAGAAAGACTGCAAATGTTACAGTTACATCAAATAGCGTTTCAAAAACTGTTACTTGTTATGCAACTGTGGGGTCTTATCCTGCTATCACAGCGACTTGCTCTGCAGCACGTACTGATGGCGCAACAACACCAGTTTATATCAATGATTCTGTTACATGGACTGCTACTGCAACCGGAGGAAACGGAACATTCACATATAGCTGGAGCGGAACTGGCACACTTTCAGGGGCAGACGCATCAACTGCGCCAAAAACATATTCAACCAAAGGCAAAAAGACCGCAAATGTCAAAATCACATCAAATGGCGTTTCAAAAACTGCTATCTGTAATATAACTGTAAATGAAAACATCCAAGATGAAATAACTTGCATGGGAAATGCAGTAAATACAAGAGAACAAGCTCTTATTACAGCTATGACTGCATACACTGCGTCTCTAAATTCTGCATACAGCGCGAGAGCGACGGCTTTGAGAGCAGCTTATGCTATAACAACTGGTTTGGCAGATGTAAAAAGCGCAAGAAAAACAGCTTGGAATACATTTAATTCCAGCAAAAAAGCTGCTCGTATAACCTGGAGAGATGCTCGCAATGCCGCATGGGCGTTATACAGAACAACAGCAATAGCATGCAAGGCGCCTTCTGGCACGGGCGACGGCATATTTTCTGGCTTTGAAGCAATTGGCCAATAAAGGGATAAAAAATAAAAATTAAAAAAGCGGGGTCGCACCCCGCTTTTTTAATTAAATATAAATTTTACTGTTTTCACCCAGTCAAATAATTTTGCAAAGCAAAATTAGCGCGAAGCGCTATTTGACGGGGTAAACTTTTCAATTGCTTCAGATATCACCCCGATAGTAGAAATTTGACAGCCCGCTAAACTTTTTTGCGGAAAAAGTTTGCGGTTAACGAAAAGTCAAATTTCACTACGGGGCAGGTTTGACTTATTAGTTTCTGAACTTTTCTATGCTTTCCGATATCATCTGACTATACAGATTAAGGCCGATTTTGTTTATGGCGCCTGATTGTTCTTTACCGAGTATATTTCCTGCACCCCTTAATTCCAAATCTCTGATTGCAATTCTATATCCAGCTCCTAATTCTTGCGCATCTTCTAAGGCTTTCAATCTTGCTTTAACCAAAGGCGTTAAATTTCTTTCATCGTACATAAAATAGGCAAAACTTTTTGTTCCGGATCTGCCAACTCGGCCTCTTATCTGGTGCGCCTGCGAAAGCCCTAATCTCGTAGAATCTTCTATTATAATTGTATTCACATTTGGAAGATCTAATCCATTTTCAATAATTGTTGTGGCAACCAGTACGTTTGTCTTTTCTTTTTGGAAATCATCCATTATTTTTAACAACTTTTTTTCTGGCATCCTGCCGTGGATTAAAGAAATTTTCGCTTTTGGACACCCTTCAACTTCGTTCAGGGCAAGAAGTTCTTTTAATTCTTCTGCCTTTGCTTCAATGCTTTGAACTCTGTTATGTAAAAAATAAATTTGGCCTTTTCTTTTTAATTCTTTATTTATTATTTTTTTGATTGTTTTTTTATTATATGCCAAAACTTCTGTTTTTATGGCTTGTCTTCCCGATGGAGGAGTTTGCATTAAGCTTATATTCTTTAGAGATGAAAGGGCTAAATAAATTGTGCGGGGTATGGGCGTAGCTGACAAGCTCAAAACGTCCAAGCTGGCTTTCAGTTGCCTTAACCTTTCTTTTTGCTTCACGCCGAATTTTTGTTCGTCATCAATAATTAAAAGCTGCAAATTATTGAATTTTATATCTTTTGACAGAAGCTTATGCGTGCCTATTATAATATCTATTTTCCCTTCTTCTAAATCTTTTATAATTTTTTTCTGGTCTGGCTTTGTCTGCAATCTTGAAAGCAGAGCAATTCTTACGGGCAATTTTTCAAATCTTTTCTTGAAAGAATTGAAATGCTGATTTGCCAAAATTGTGGTAGGGCACATTATGGCAGTCTGCCTATTGTTGGCAACAGCCAATAAGGCTGCCCTCATAGCTATTTCTGTTTTACCGAATCCAACATCTCCGCAGACAATCCTATCCATGGGTTTTGCTTTTGCCAGGTCATTTTTAATATCTTCCATCGCCTGCATCTGGTCTGGGGTTTCCTGAAAAGCAAAACCTAATATGAATTGCTCTTCCAATTCCTTGTCTTCTATATAAGGAGCTCTTTCTGCAGTTTCTTTTTGCGCATATAAATGCAAGAGTTCTTTGGCTAATTTTTCAACTTCCTCTTTTACCTTGCCTTTTGTTTTCTGCCATAAAGAAGAACCTAATCTTGAAATTTTTGGGTCATGAAATCCGATATATCTTGATAATTTTCTTTCCAATCCGACAGGCACGTAAAGCTTGTCTTCTTGGGCATACTGCAAAATATAGTATTTTTCTTTTTTGTCATTAGAAATCTGGAATTCTTCAAAGCCAATAAATTGGCCGATGCCATGGTCAAGATGCACAAGATAATCTCCCGATTTTAAACCCTTAAGCTCTGAAAATAATTTCTGCGATTTTAATCTTTTCTTTAAAATATCTCTAGATTTTTTCCACCAATTATCTTGCGATTGAGAGTCATCAATTTTTACCCCGTTAAATTGTCCAGTTTCACTGGACACCGCCGCGCTTTGCGCGGCGGATTTAACGGGGTGAATATCCAGCAGTTTTATTGAATCGACTTCATTTCCCAAAAAGTCCAAACGCACAGCATTCATCATATTTATCGGGAAAACATCAATTATTCCTCCTCTTTGGGAAAATTCGCCGGGCTCTGCAACCTTAAAAACTTTTTCATAACCCATCTCGTCAAGTTTTCTTAAAAATTGGGAAAAACTAACAATGTCGCCTTTCTGTTCATCCCTCACTAACTTTGGAGAGTTTACTTTTGTATGCGATTTTTTTGCCTTTTCGCCAACTCCAAAGTTAGTGAGGGATAAAAAAATTATATTATCTTCAAAAAATGACTGGGAATGCCTTGCATCTAATATTTTTTGAAGGTTTTCCTCAAACCAAAAAGCCTGCTTCTCAAGGAAGTAGGGGGTGATAGAGACAATCAATAATTGGTTTATATCTCTATTTATTGTATTCATTCATAGACTTATCTAACCCTTCTTTTACGAATAAGTCAAGAGCATTAACTATTTTTTGTATTGTTTCATTTATTATTTTTTGTTCCTCTTTTGAGAATTTTTTCAATACAACTTTTTTTGCTTCTATATCACCCTGTCCAGCAATTCCAATTCTAAACCTTATAAGTCCGTCGTTTCCGATACTTTTGATAATAGATTCAACTCCTTTATGGCCGGCCGAGCCTCTTTCTTTTACAATTTTCATTTTTCCTATCGGCAAATCTATATCGTCATGAATAACGATCAAATTTTCATAATTATTTTTTGAAATAATTTTTTTTACGGATTTGCCCGATTCATTCATAAATGTCTGCGGTTTTACCAAAATAATTTCTTTTTCCTTTGTCTCGCCGAAGTCTTTGACGAAGGCGGATGAAATAAGCGCATTATATTTTTTTTGCAATTTAAATTCAGGAAAATTGTTAATTTTTGCAAATTCATCAACTGCCATAAATCCTACATTATGGCGAGTATTTTTATATTGTTCTCCTGGATTTCCTAAACCTATTATGATTATCATAAAATTTTTTTGAAAAAATAATAAATTTAAATGTTTAAAATATAAAAATTAAGGAGGGGTCGGGAGGAAGAATTCCTCCCGTGTAGGAAATTATTCAAAACCGAGGGTTTTGAAGGAGCGAGCCGAAGCGAGCGACTTTTTATATTGTTCGCCTGGATTTCCTAAACCTATTATGATTATCATATTAATTGTTATTATATCATTTCCTTGTTTTTTTTAAACACTTGACATTGAAATATTAAAAAGTTATAATAGTTTTTGTTAGCCTCAATATAAAGGAGGTGAAAAGAGGTTAACAAACTGAACGTTGTCAACTAAACAACAAATCAACAACAAGGGAAAGGAAGAAGTATGACCAGTTTGGCTACCAACACACCTCAACAACCAGTCTGCTTGCCGCGAACAAGGCAAGCGAAGTTTCTCCGAGCCCTCGGAGTGTCGCCTAGCTCATCCCAAGAGGAATTGCAGGCCGCAGCTGACGAGTTTAACCGTCAGTTCAATTTCGATGCGACATGGGAGTCTATGCCGATGCTTCTTGCCGGAGCCTGGGGAGAAATTTCCGTTTGCGGAAACGGAAACAACGGAAACAACGGGAAGAAATGTAAGCCTCCCTTGAGGAGGCGATTGTGGTTGAGGCGGTAATCTAAACCAAAAGTATCCTTTGTTAGGAGGGTGGAATAAGATTATAGTGGACAGGGCCCCGCGTGCAGTCGCGCGGGGCCATTTTTTTTTACTTTTTTAGGCTATTGCAATTGCTTTAAAAATGTGATAAAATATTAAAATTAAGATAATAATTTATGAATAACGATAACAAAGAAATTACAGAGAAAAAAAACCCTTTAATAAACTTAGGGCAGATAAAGAAAACAATTAAAAAATATATACCGTTTGTTTTAGAGCTTGTTAAAATAGCTGTTATAGCTTTTGTGATAGTAGCTCCCATACGTTATTTTCTATTCCAGCCATTTATTGTAAGCGGAGCATCTATGGCTCCTAATTTTGCCACAGGCGATTATTTAATCGTCGATGAAATTTCTTACAGATTTTCTGAACCGCAAAGAGGAGACGTGGTTGTGTTTGATGCAAGTTTTATAAAAGGATATTCCGGCCAGCGTTTTATTAAAAGAGTCATCGGTCTTCCCGGCGAAATCGTTAATATAACAAATGGCAAAGTTGAAATAATTGACAATGGCAAAACAATTATTTTAGATGAAAAATATTTGCCCGATAATTTGAAAACATACGGAGAAGTAAACATTGCATTGAAGTCCGACGAATATTTTGTTTTGGGAGATAATAGAGATTATTCTTATGATTCAAGGATGTGGGGAGATGTGCCAAGAAAAGATATAATCGGCAAGGCGCTTTTCAGGGTTTTTCCTATTAAATCATTATCAGAAATTTCTCGACCAGCTTATTAAAAGTGATAAATGCATCGCCTCGATTAAAGCAATAATGTGTACGATAGCCTTCTATATGATTTATATATGAAGGGTATGTGTCCATATATCATGCTTTAATCGATGCATGAATTTATTCGCTCGCTCATAAATTCAAATGTCCAAAATTAAATACCAATCTCTAACCGGAATGCACGATGTGCTGCCTGAAGACCAGGTTTATTTTAAAAGGATCCAAAAAGTAGTTGAATCTGTTTCTAATTCCTACACTTTCGAAAAAATTGAAACTCCTATTTTGGAGTTTGCCGAAGTTTTTCAGAAAGCTGTCGGAGATGATACGGATATTGTAGGCAAAGAAATGTATACATTCAGGACAAAGGGCGGAGACATGGTTGCTTTAAGGCCGGAAGGCACAGCTGCAGTAATGAGAAGCTATTTAGAGCATGGCATGCACAATTTGCCGCAGCCTGTAAAGCTTTGGTATATAGGGCCGTTTTTCAGATATGAAAGGCCCCAGGCAGGAAGATTCCGCCAGTTCCACCAATTTGGATTTGAAGCGATAGGCGACGCTTCTCCTTCTATAGACAGCCAGATTATCCAGATGAGCTATGACGTTTTAAAGGAATTAGGATTTAAAAATTTGACAATTGAAGTAAATTCCATCGGCGATTCAGAATGCAGGCCGTATTTTAAAAAAATTCTTACAAGTTATTTTAAATCAAGGCGTTCATCTTTGTGCTCTGATTGCCAGAGAAGATTAAAAGAAAATCCATTAAGAATTTTAGACTGCAAAGAAGAAAAATGCCAGAGAGTGAAAGCCGGAGCTCCTCAGATAATCGATCACCTCTGCGAAAAATGCCACGCGCACTTTAAGGAAGTATTAGAATTTTTGGATGAGTTGGAACTGCCATATACATTAAATCCTTATTTGGTCCGAGGATTGGATTATTATACAAAAACAGTTTTTGAAATTATTGAGACATCCGAAGACGGAAAAAATTTAGGGACATTATCTGGAGGAGGAAGATATGATAATTTATCAAAGATACTTGGCGGCAGAGATACGCCTGCTTGCGGGTCTGCCTCAGGAATGGAAAGAATACTCAGCTTGATGAAAACTCGTGAAATGAAAACAGGTCCGAAACAAGAAGAGGCAAAAATATTTTTAGCTCAGTTGGGGCAATTGGCAAAAAGAAAAAGCATGAAATTGTTTGAGGAATTCAGGGCAGCTAAAATCCCTGTGGCAGAATCATTTTCAAAAGATTCTTTGAAAGCTCAATTAAGAACTGCTAATAAATTAAATATAAGATGGGTCTTAATTTTTGGGCAGAAAGAAGCATTAGAAGATTTTATTACTTTGAGGGATATGGATACAGGGACCCAAAAAGAAATAAAACTTAATAAGGTCGTAGAAGAAATGAAAAATAAGATTAAAAAGTAAACTTTTAATCGTTCAACTCGTTGAAACCGTTCAAGCCGTTCGAATCGAACGTTTAGAACGAGCGAAGCGATAGAACGAATAGAACATATTTATGCCAGTACAAGTTACCAAAAAAGAAAAAGAGACTTCCCAAAATTTGGGGCACCGCTTTACAAAAACTGTGCGACAATCAGGAGTTTTGCTTCAGATAAGAAAAACTAAATTTTTCAAAAGGGCAAAATCTGATTTAGTTAAAAAGAGATCTGCTTTGAATAAAGTTGCCAAAAGGGCAGAAAAAATAAAGGCAGATAAATTAGCAAAACCGAAATAACGGTTCAAATCGTTGAAACCGTTCAAGCCGTTCGAATCGAACGTTTAGAACGAGCGAAGCGATAGAACGGCTATAACTTTTTCATGCTGAAAAAAGATATACAAATTGCTGCAACAGAATCATTAAAAAGCAAAGACAGCTTTACCACTGGAGTTTTGCGCATGCTTTTAGCATCTATCGGCACAAAAGAAAAAGATAAGAGATATAAAGCGACAAAAGAGAAACCAGATATAAAAGATGAAGATTTATTAAAAGAATCGGAATTGACTGACGAGCAAATAATTGAAGTTATATCTTCTGAAATAAAAAAAAGAAAAGATGCCATAGTTTTATATGAAAAAGGGAACAGGCCAGAATTGGCAGAGAATGAGCAGAAAGAAATTGAAATTTTGAAAAAATATCTGCCAGAGCAATTATCAGATGAAGAGTTGAGAAAATTAGTGCAAGAATCAATAAATAAAGTAGGTGCCACTGAAATTAAAGATACAGGGAAAATTATGGCAGACCTGATGCCAAAGGTGAAGGGTAAAGCAGATGGTGGAGAAATAAGCAAGATTATAAAAGAATTATTAAGCAAATAAAAAGAACCGGCATAAGCCGGTTTTTTGTTTTATCATAAAAATAGTGTAAAATAGATAAACATACGCATCTATGATTGAAATAAACAACCTCACTAATTTTTCTGTGGATAAAAAGATTTTTTCCACAGTTGCAAAAAAAGTATTATTAGGCGAAAATAGAGGAACGGAAAAGCTTTCTCTTGCTTTTATTGATAAAGAAGAGATAAAAAAGCTCAATAAAAAGTATCGCAGAAAAAATAAACCGACAGATGTGCTCGCCTTCGGCGAAAATTCCAAATTCCAAATCCCAAATCCCAAACCGAATTATTTGGGTGAAATTGTTATATGTCCTGAGGTTGTAAAAGAAAATTCCAAGAAATACGGAATTTCTATTAAGAAAGAAATGATGAAAGTTTTTGTGCATGGAATTCTGCATTTATGCGGATATGACCATGAGAAGAATAAAAAACAAGCAGAGATAATGGAAAACAAGCAAGAAAGGTATTTGAATGAATTGCTCTAATTATTCTAATTGCTCTAATTGACCTAATCAAATGCCAATGACTAATGACAAAATGACTAAAACACGACATTTTATAAATTAGACATTAGAAATTTACCCCGTTAAATAATGCTTCGCATTAATTTTGCAAAAGCAAAATTATTTAACAGGGTGAATATTTGATTAGAATAATTAGTATAATTAGAAATTAGAATAATTTTTATTATTTTATGGCGAAAGCCAATATTGTTACAGGTTTAGATATAGGAACATATAGCATTAAGGCGCTTGTAGCCCAAAAAAATAAAAATGATTGGGAAGTTTTGTCATACGCAGAGATTCCTTCTTTTGGCCTTCGCAAGGGAGCGGTGGTTTCAGTTGAAGAGACTTCAAAAAATGTTCAGATGATAATATCTGGGATTGAAAAAGACTGTAATAGAAAAATTCACGATGTTTTTGTAAATATCGGGGGCAATCATCTTTATGTCACCCCATCGGACGGAATAATTTCTGTTTCAAGGGCAGACAATAGAATTTCAGCAGAAGATGTTGAAAGAGTTTTGCAGGCGACACAGGCCATAAACATTCCCTCCAATGAACAGGTGTTGAAAGTTTTTCCAAGAGAATATATTATTGACGACCAAAAGGGAATAAAAGATCCAGAAGATTTAACGGGCGTAAGGTTAGAGGCAAAAGTTTTGTTGCTCTGCGTTTTTTCTCCTTATTTTTTGAAACTTACGCAATCTGTTTTAAATGCAAAGTTGCAGATAAATGATGTAATTCCTTCTCCACTGGCGGCAGCTAACGCCGTTTTGACTCCCCAACAAAAAGAGTTAGGAGTTGCTTTAATTGATATTGGAGCTGCCACAACATCTTTGGCAGTTTTTGAAGAAGGAGAATTGATGCATTTGGCTGTCTTTCCAATCGGGTCAGCTAATATTACAAATGATATTGCAATAGGCCTTAAAACAGAAGTTGCAATCGCCGAGTCAATAAAAAAACAGCATGGTACATGTATGTTTGCAAAAACAGACAAGGATAAAAAAGACCAGTCAAGAAAAAAGATTGAAGTTTTCGATAAATCAGATTCGCTTAATTTTACAAAGAAAAACTTAGTGGACATTATTGAACCTAGAGTTTCTGAAATTTTAGATTTGATCCAAAAAGAATTGAAAAAGATTAATAGGCAAGGACTATTGCCCGGCGGAATTGTTTTAACAGGTGGCGGAGCTAAAATTCCAAAAATAAAAGAACTTACAAAAGATACATTAAAACTTTCATGCGAAATAGGAAAACTTAAAGGCATTATAGGTTTGCAGGATGATCCTGCCTTAGCTACTGTGGTGGGTTTAGCTTTAGAAGGGGTTGATTCTGGCAGAGAAGAAGGTATACTGGGAGTTGCAGGGAATGTGGGTTCTATATTTAAAAAATTTTTTAGAGCCTTCAAACCATAACTAGGTGTTAGGTATTAGGTTTTAGGTGTTAGCCAATACGAATTTGTATTTAATATCTAAAATCCAACATCCAATACCCAACACCCAATATGCAACCGAAAATAAAAGTTATTGGAGCTGGCGGTTCAGGATCTAATACGGTTTCGAGGATGGCGAAATTTCAAATGCAGGAAGTCGAACTGTTGGCAGTAAATACGGATGCGCAAGCTTTGCATTTTTCTAATGGACCCAAAAAGTTATTAATAGGAAAAACTCTTACAAAAGGCCTGGGTACTGGCATGGATGCGGATTTGGGCAGAAAATCGGCAGAAGAATCTAAACAAGAAATTTTAGAAAATTTAAAAGGGGCAGATATGGTTTTTGTGACTTGTGGATTAGGCGGAGGCACAGGATCTGGAGCTTCCCCAATTATTGCTGAGATTTCAAAAGAACTCGGCATTTTAACTATAGCAGTAGTTACAACTCCTTTTTCTTTTGAAGGTGAGGCTCGAAAAAAAATAGCCGATCAGGCAATTAAAAATTTAAAAGGAAAAGTAGATTCTTTATTGGTTATTTCCAATGACAAGCTTTTAAAGATTATTGATGAAAAAACTACAGTATCAAATGCATTTTTAATCTGCGACGATGTTTTGCGGGAAGCCGTCCAATCAATTACCGATTTGATTTTAACGCCAGGAATTATAAATATTGATTTTGCATCTGTTTTGTCCATTATGAAAAATTCCGGCCAGGCTTTATTCGGCGTAGGCAAAGCTACAGGAGAAAACCGCGCAGTTTTGGCAGCAGAAAGCGCAATTAATTCTCCATTATTGGATTTTTCAATTAAGGGAGCCAAAGGAGTTTTATTTTTAGTTTCAGGAAATGACGCCACTTTAAATGAAATTCAAGAGGCGGCTAAAGTTATTACTAAAAATGTTGACGCTAAAGCGCAGATAATTTTTGGCGCTATAAAAAACAATGAGCTTAAAAAAGGAGAAATAAAAATTACTGTAATTGCAACAAAATTTTAAAAAATTACAAAAAACGCCTTGAAATTCAGCGTTTTTTTGTTTTGTCCTATCTGATGGGACATAATATTCAACACTTCGCCTTGAGCTCAGTGTCATTGCTTCGCCTATGCGAAGGCAATGACTTATCCACAGATTTTGTATTGGAAGTGGGATTTGACTCTTCACCTTTTCTGCGCAAACTAACTGTGGACAACTAACATTTCTCTATGTGGAAAATTATAAAAAAGGTGAAGAGTTGACAGGGTTTCTAGGCGGAGTAAAATGGAGTAATTGATAATTAATTGAAGAGGCATTTTAAGTAGGCTTACTGCTTAAAAACTTTTTAGCTAAAAAATTTTTAAGCAACGAGCTTAATTAAGGCAAATGCCTTTTTTTGTCCCCTCAAATAACATGGAAGCAGAATTAAAAGTAAAAAGCAATATAGATAAAATTCGCAAGAGAGATGGAAGGGTCGTTGATTTTGAGCAGGAGAAAATTACAGAAGCAATTCACAAGGCAGTTGTGGCGGCAAATCAGGGAGACGGCGAAGTTTCAAAAAGAATTTCTGATAAAGTTATCAGCTTGTTAAACCGCAGATTTAAAAAAGGCGAAACGCCTGATGTCGAGCAAATTCAAGATATTGTTGAAGAAGCGCTAATTTTAGAAGATTTAGTTGAAACAGCTAAAGCATATATTTTATATAGAGAACAGCGAAGGGCGATCCGCGAGGCATCGAAGGCGGCTGATGATTCTTCAGAGAAAGTAGACAGCTACTTAAAAGAGCTTGACTGGCAGGTGAAAGAAAATGCCAATATGACTTTTTCTCTGCAGGGGTTGAACCAGTATGTCGGTTCTTATATTTCAAAAAAATATTGGCTGAATAAAATTTATCCAAAAGAAATAAGGGATGCTGCAGCCAATGAAGATTTTCATATCCATAATTTAGAATTATTAGCTCCATATTGCGCCGGCTGGGATTTGTATGATTTTTTGGTAAAAGGATTTGGCGGAGTAATGGGAAAAATAGAATGCAGGCCTCCAAAACATTTCAGAACTGCATTGGGGCAATTAGTAAATGTTTTATTTACCTTACAGGGAGAAACAGCAGGAGCTAATGCTATTTCAAATTTTGATACTCTTTTAGCTCCATTTATCAGATACGATAATTTAAATTATAAGCAAGTAAAGCAGGCAATGCAGGAATTTCTGTATAATTGCATGGTGCCTACCCGTGTTGGTTTTCAGACGCCATTTTTAAATGTTTCTTTAGATATCAAAACGCCTGCATTTTTAGCAAAACAGCCGGTAATTATTTCAGGAGAGCCGCAAAATGAAACTTATGGAGAATTTCAGCCGGAAATGGACATGTTTATCAAGGCTTTTTATGAAGGCTTAATGGAAGGAGACGCATCTGGCAGGCCATTTACTTTTCCGATTCCGACAGTTTCAATCGGCAAGGATTTTGAATGGGATAATCCTAATCTAATGCCCATGTGGGAAGCAACGGCAAAATACGGCATTAACTATTTCTCTAATTTTATGAATTCAGATATGAGTCCTGACGATGCAAGGTCAATGTGTTGCCGATTACGTTTAGATAACAGAGAATTATATAAAAGAGGAGGCGGATTATTCGGATCTTCACCAAAAACAGGATCAATTGGAGTGGTTACAATTAATTTGCCGAGAATCGGCTATACTTCAAAAACAAAGACAGAATTTTTCAACAAATTAAGCCATTTAATGGAGCTGGCAAAAGAGAGCTTGGAAATTAAGAGAAAAGCTTTAGATGACTTTATGGAAAAAGGGCTTTATCCTTATTCAAGGCATTATTTAGAGGATATGAAGAAAATGAGAAATAGTTATTTTGGAAATCATTTTTCAACCATTGGAATTATGGGCATGAATGAATCGCTGATTAATTTTTTAGAGGAAGATATCACAACTAAAAAAGGCAAAAAATTTGCAGTTGAAATTTTAGATTTTATGAGGGATAAAATGATAAAATTTCAGGAAGAAACAGGAAATTTATATAATTTAGAAGCAACTCCTGGAGAAGGTACAAGTTATAGGCAGGCAAAAACCGATAAAGAAAAATATCCTGATATTATTACAGCGGGCACGAAAGAAACTCCTTATTATACAAATTCAAGCCAGTTACCAGTTGGCTTTACAGATGATATTTTTCAAGCGCTTGAATTGCAAAATGATATCCAGACAAAATATACAGGCGGAACTGTTTTGCATATATTTTTAGGAGAAAAAATTTCAGACCCGAATATGGCAAAAAATTTAGTCAAAAAAATATTTGAAAATTACAGTTTGCCATATATTACCTTAACCCCGACATTTTCAATCTGTCCGACACACGGTTATCTCTCTGGAGAACATTTTGAGTGCCCTCAATGCACGATAAAACAGCCATGCGAAGTTTATTCAAGGGTTGTAGGCTATATAAGGCCTGTACAGCAATGGCATAAAGGCAAGCGAGAAGAATATGAAGAAAGGAAAGAATTTTTATTTCCGACAGAGATAACAAGCGAATCTTTGGAAAAAGCAGAAGAAAAAATTGCGGCATAAATATAAAAACCTCCCTTGCGCGCAAGGGAGGTTTTTTGTTATATTGAAATA
>CAIXXY010000054.1 GCA_903923535.1 Candidatus Staskawiczbacteria bacterium
AAAAAAGAAAATATGATTTTTTAATTTTCGGCGCCGGAGGAATGCAAGGCAAAATAGTTATTAAAGATTTGCTTGGAAAAGGATATAAGCTTTTTGTTTCAGATATATACCAGCAACATATAGATGAAATAAAAGAAAAATTTTCCATAACAGATTATGAAATTTTGGATTTAAGAAATAGTAAGGGAACTTTTGATTTGATAAAAAAAGTAAAACCATTTTTAGTGATTAATTGCGCTGAGGGGGATTGGAATTTGAGCGTTTACCGCGCCTGTTTGAAAAACAAGGTTCATGTTATCGACCTTGGCTCTGACGACGGGTTTATGACAAAAAAACAGTTAGATATGGATTCTGCGTTCAGAAAACAAAAACTTATTGCAATTAGCGGATGCGGTTCCACCCCTGGCATAACCAACGTCATGTTAGATTATGCAGTCGGGCTTTTAGATTCTTTACGCACTGTAGAAGTAGGATTTGCCTGGAACTCTAATATAAAAGAATTCGTTGTGCCTTTTTCCATCACAAGCATTGTTGAAGAATTTACAGACCCAGCTTCATATTTGAAAAACAATAAATGGCTTAAAAAGATTCCATTAGAAACAGTTAAAGGAAAACGTTATCAGGAAGTCGGTAGAAATAAATGTTTTTTGGTAAGGCATCCCGAGCCGTATACTTTTTATTATTATTATAAAAATAAAGGATTAAAAAATATTAAATTTTATGCCGGATTTCCAACCCATTCTTTTTCCACGATTCATAACTTTATGAAACTGGGTTTGGCTTCAAAAGAGAAGATTCAGATAAACGGTTCAAAAATTGTGCCTCTGGAATTTTTGACAGAAATATTGAGAAGATCAAAGAGGCCGGAAGGTTATAAAGAAAATGAAGTTTTATGGGTTGAAGCAATAGGGAAAAAGGATAATAGAATAAAAAAAATATTTATGGAATGCATTGTCGATACTTTGCCAGGCTGGGAGGATGCAGGAAGCAATATTGATACTGGTATTCCGGCATCAATAATTGCACAGATGATAATCAACGGCAAGATCAAGGCATGGGGTTCTTTTGCTCCGGAGGCGGTTGTTCCGAAAGAGGAATTCTTTAAAGCTCTTAAGGAAAAAGAAATGGATGTTTATATGAATAGTAAATTAATTAATTAATATGGCAGATTTAATTGTAAAAGAAACAGAAAATGGCAAAGGCATATTCAGTAATAGGAGATTTAAAAAAGGAGATAAAATTTTTGAATTCAAAGGAAAATTTTTCACTTTCGACCAGCTGCCTACGCCTTATGATGAAGTTGAAGACCATTATGTCCAGATAGGAAAAGATTTATATATGGGCCCTTCAGGAAGGGAAGACGATTTGTTTAACCATTCCTGCAATCCTAATGCAGGCCTTAAACTAAACGGTAGAAAAGTTTTTCTTATTGCCATCAGAAATATAGAAAAAGGAGAAGAGATAGTATGGGATTATTCAACTACAATGGATGAAGATGAATTTGAAATGGTTTGTAATTGCGGAAGCAAAAAATGCAGGAAGATAGTCCGTGATTTTAAACATCTGCCTGAAAAATTAAGACAGAGATATGCTAAATCGG
>CAIXXY010000055.1 GCA_903923535.1 Candidatus Staskawiczbacteria bacterium
ATTTTATTTTGAACCTCCATAGTTCTTTAAAACATCTTCTGGGACTTCTATCTGTTCTTTATTTTCAGAAGGACTCCCATAGTTCTTTAAAACATCTTCTGGGACTTCTATCTGTTCTTTGTTTTCAGAAGGACTCCCATAGTCCTTTAAAATATCTTCTGGGACTTCTATAGGAGCAGATAGAGGTTTTATTCCTGCATTCTCTATATTTTGATTTTGAGTCTGAGTTTTCTTTAAAATGTAATAAAACAGCCCAGCTAAAACAAGCAGGACTATAATTAAAATTACTCCCAAAATTAAAAGAGATTTTCTATTAAATTCCATTGTTTATTTTCTGAATCTATTAATGAATAGATTCATTAATTTTACACCAAATTTATTTTGCAATCAAAGCGTCAAGTGTGGATAACTTTTTACAAAAAATTAATAATTAAGGCACTGGAACCGTATAACAGCCGGCCTTAACAGTGGCAGTACAGGTAGGGCTATCTGCTCCGCCCTCTGTACTTTTACAGACCCAATTTGCTGGAGTATCAACTGTTGGAAAAGTTATCTCAGTAGCTGGGCTGATGGGAGTAGCAATTTCAGAAGAAGAAAAACATAAATTATAAGGAGGAAAAACCTTAGAACCAACTGGATATTCTATGACGGCTGAACCGCATCTGGCGGCTGGAGGAGGAGTGCATTTGCTAGGAGGGCTGGTAGGGGGGGAAGAGTCGCAAAGAAGAGTAGCATTACAGTCCAAATCTCCGCATCGCCAGTATTTTGTTGAACTTTTGCAGTCTATACTAAGTTTGTTAATAGCAGGACTATATAAAAAGTAGTTCTCAATATTCCAGATGTTTCCAGAAGCATCAAATGCTTTTATGCCATTAGCTCCGTATTCATTTGCATATCCATATTGTGTCGAACTATATTCATAATTATATGTTTTTATTATATTTCCTGACGAATTGAGCTGCGCATAAAACCAGCAATATGGAGAGTTACAAGTAACCCAGATGTTTCCTAAAGCATCGGCTGCAATTGACCTAGGGCGAAATCCTAAATAATATGTTCCTATTATGTTTCCATTTGAGTTAAGTTTTACAACACTATTAAGATTATTAATGTCTAGGCCATAATGATCACTAAGAATACCCCAGATATTTCCTGAAGCATCAACTGCAATCGAAGCTAAAAATATTCTGCTGCCATCAGGATTTTTAGCAAAATCATGTGTTCCTAATATATTTCCTGATGAGCTGATTTTTGCAATAGCGCCAAGATCAGTTTTACTATTATAGTAAGCAGCCCAGATATTTCCTGAAGCATCAATTATAATTGAATCAGGGTTAGATACAGAAGATGTGTCTCCTAGAGGTATAAATCCTATATTATATGTTCCTATTATGCTTCCATCTGACCTAAGTTTTATAAGATTATCAATAACATAACCAGGAACCCATGTAGGAACAGAAATTAAGTAAGGAATATTGTTAGGCTGAGGAGCGGGAGGAGGGGAAGAGGGAAGCCAAACATTAGCAGGAGCGGTGTAACCATTAACAACAGTTGGAGGGGTAAGAACCCAGATGTTCCCGAAACGGTCAGCTGTAACTTCCTCAAACTTTTCAGTACCCAAGCTGTATGTTTCTAAAATTCCATTTGACGGGTTAATTTTTGCGATACTGTTACTGCCACGCTCCCCAGCCCAGATGTTTCCTGAAGCATCAGCTGTTAAATCATCAACATCTCCTGTAAAAAAGCTATTAGTGTATCTTTGTGCTTGATAATAAGTCGGGTGATTCTGGTCAGGGAAGGGATTTATGTAAGAGCCGGGCCAATATTTTCCAGAAGCACACATTTCATAAGGGCTGTAAGTAGTAGAACCTGGCGGATATGTTGTAGCCGCTGAACCGCATTCGTCGGGCAAACAATAACCTTTTGTTGTGTTGCATTCTCCAATTTCACATCGGCCAGAATGAGAACCGCAAGGCGCAGGACAATGACCATCAACACACTTGCCGGAAGGGCATTGCGAATCGGAATCGCAAATTGGAGCGCAGTATTTTTCCCCCATCCAATAACCAACAATACATTCGCTTCCTGAAGGACATTCTGAGCTGTATGGAGGTGTGAAAATATTTGTGTTGCAAATTGGCAGGCAAGAGCTATAAATACAGTTTTCACCCGAAGGACAATCTGAGTTAACTGTACAAGACGGAGGTGTTGTAATAATAGGGGCTGAACACAAAGCAGTTGCGCCTCCATTTTTACCTTCGCATGTCCAATTCCAAGGGCCTTCTCCAGTAATAGCAGTAGCTGTGCCAGCTGAACAAAGATTGCCAGTAGGAATTGAAGTGACACCTATTCCATTAGCTAAACCGCAAGCGCCGTTATCTGCTGGCCACGCCTTAGACGCTGTACAGTTATCATCTGTATGTCCTGTGCCAGAACCTAAGCAATTCCAAATAGTAACAAATTTTATATTTGAAGAAGTTCCTGCGAAACATTGGGTATAAGGGCCGTAGGATGTATCAGTAGAGGCGAATATATGTCCGTTAGCTGAACCGCAAGCGCCGTCTATGAAGTTGGGGGCGCACCCGCCACATTCTCTCTTTCTTGTTGCTGCGCAGGTTTCTGAAGAATTACCGCCATTTGGACTTTGACATGTCCAAGTAGATGGAGTGTCGGATGTCGGGTCTGCAGGCGTTGCAGGGTCAGCGCTTCCTGCTGAACAATAAGATCCTCCTCTCGGAAAAGGTTCTGAAGATGTATAAGACCCTATCGCATCGCCGTTGCAACCACCATCAGTCGGTATATAGGTTGTTATAATACAAGGAGAAGAACTATCACCAATGGTTTGGGCAGGAACATTTAAAACAAAAGGTTGCGATGTATGATTTAACAAGCCAGCGCATGGTCCTTGGCTTACATCATCTGTGCCAGAATCTAAAGGAACATTATTTCCTTGGGGTCCTGGAGTGCAGGGTGCTCCGCAATCAGTTCGGGAATCAAAATAGCGATAATAAAATTGTCCGGTGGTGGCGCCAAAATTAAAATGCGGATTTAAAGTTCCGGCATCAGTTACCGTGCAAGTTTTAAAATATCCGTCAGTTTTATTGCCAGTTAATTGGCTGTCGCAAGACATGCCCGTTGTGTTGGAGATTTTTATTGTAGGAGGAGTTACTACCAAAGGGATATAAGCAGAAAAAGTTCCGGCGTAAAAAGAACCTGTGCATAATTGAACCGTACTACCAATGCCATATTCATCAGTAACAAAATCTTTAGTTTCAGTAGTAATTGGCGTTGCTGAAGTATAATGTTGTCCCCATTCTCCATATGGCGAATCTCCCGAGTATCCTGTGCCAAACCAATAAATATCATCAGACTTATGAGGCGCAAAACCTAATTTTAATTTAGTGCCGACTGGTACAGAACTATGGCAGGCAATGGGAGCTCCTGTATCTGCATTTGTTATGCCGATATTGTAATTTATACTAATATTCGGATTGCTTAATGCAGGGGCCCATCCGGCTTCTCCAAATCTATTATAAAAATAATCTAATGTGCCATTCACTGTATAGTTCCATTGCAAACTTTTTGTTGTCGGTACAACAGCAGCATTACAAACAGATGCTGACAATCCGATTATAACCAAAAAAATTGCTACAATTAAAATATATTTATTTATATTCATTTTTAATTTTCAGTATAAATACTCAGTGAAAAATTTTAATTAGTAATCTTTAGTAATCTTATGGGGGACATATTAATTCAGCACTGGTTATTGATGTTATGTGTCCGAATTTATCTATTGTTATATTTTGAATAAACTTGGTACCCGTATTATTTGTAGTGTAAGAACTTATTCCTTGCCCCGTTAGATTAGGAGAAGTATTTCCGTGGGAAACAGCATCAGCGGTTACTGAGATTCCGCTTCCTTGTCCTACTGCCAAATGAAAGGTATTTAGATTAACACCTCCGCCAGTAAGTCCATTATCAGCATAAATTGTAGCAGTTCCGCTTACCCCTGTTGTTCCTGCTGCCCAACTTAAACCTCCAGAACCATTATTTTTTAAATATGTGTCAGTACCTCCTTGAGCCGAAGGCCAGGAATAGGCGACATTGTTAATTTTAACTAAATCGCCAGTAGAATTGACTTGAAATTGAGAAGAGCTTCCGATGCCGACATTGCCGCTGCCGTCTACCACCATTCTAGTATTTCCACCGCCAGTTTGAAAAAGTATATTAGCATTAAGAGTAGTGTTCCTAAACACCAAGGCATTGTTTAATGTAGCAGAACCTAAACCACTTCTTGACATTATTATTTCAGAATAGCCTCCATCGCCAGCTAATTTTATTGAAGCATTGCCAGTTGTTAAACCGCCCCCGCTAGCATCCATTATAAGGCCGTAATCTGAAGCAGTAGCAGGAGTATATAATATATGAAGGCGGGCAGCTGGAGCTGTTGTGCCAATGCCAACTTTACCATTACTGTCAATTCTCATTTTTTCTGTATTTAATAAAGTAGAGCCATTGCGCGTTGAAAATTGAAGATAACCGGCAACATTTAAATTTGTGCTATTTTCTTTTCTTCCTGCGATAGAGGCAAGATAAGTAACACTGGTGCCAGTATAAGCACCGCCAAAATCAAGCTGGCCGCCCTTGTTTATAGCCGTTGAATCAGTTGATGACAAAATCATTGTTCCAAAACTATCCAGGGCTGTATTTGGTGCTTTAATATCTAAAGTTGTTTGTGGAGTCAACGTCCCGATGCCAGTTCTGCCATAGGGAATAGAGAAACCATAGGCAGCATAACCCGTGCCATCGCCATTGCCGTAATTAATAATTAAAGGGCCAATTTTGTATTGTAAAACATTACCGACATTTAAAGGCGCAGGAGCATTGCCTTCTGGCGGAGCAAGTGTCGGTGTTGTCCAAGCTGCAGAAGAAAGAGAGACAATTGCAAAGCAAAGGACTGAGACGCTGAAAATTAAAGAAGCTAATTTTACTGATGATATTTGTTTTTTCATGAATAATAGCGAAGTTTCGGTATTATTATCCGAAATTTCATATTAATTATTAATTAAATTTAATAAGTTTATTTATTATTGTGCAGGAGTATTTATGCTTTTTAAAATATCACTTTCAGAAATTTTGTTTAATTTCATTTTCCTCCAGTAGCAGTATAATTTTTTAAAATATCTTTTGGTATGGGCACCGGGTTTTCTCCGGTAGCAGTATAATCTTTTGAAATATCTTTTAGTATGGGCACCGGGTTTTCTCCGGTAGCAGTATAATTTTCCTTTAGAGTTCTTTTTTCTATTGGTATTTTTATTTCTAATTTTTTTTGCGAGGGCAAGAAATAATAAAACAGCCCGGCTAAAACAAGCAGGGCTATAATTAAAATTACTCCAAAATATAAAAGAGATTTCTTATTTGATTTTTTCTGATACATTATTATATTTTACCTTATTTTTTTGTTGCAAGCAAAGAGGTAAATAAAGGGTCAACTGTGGATAACTATATTATAATAAATTTTCAATTTTTAATTTTCAATTTTCAATCAATTTTCAATGACCTAATTTTTAAAGTTATTCGCAACTATTGCAATAAATCAGATTATTTGTTATCATATTAGATATTAGGTGATAGGTTTTAGGTGTTAGATAATAAATGGATTTTTAATTAATACCAAACACCTAACACCAAACACCAAATTATGGCAGTTCCAAGACATAAACATACGAGGTCAAAAGTGGGAAAATCCCGAATGCACAAATATATAAAATTTGCGCATTTGAATGTCTGCCCAAAATGCAAAAAACCTGTTTTATCGCATACAGCTTGTTTGAATTGCGGATTTTATAAGGGAAAAGAAGTTATTAATGTTTTAGGAGAGCTTACTAAAAAAGATAAAAAAATCAGGGAAAAGCAGATAAAAGAAGCGGAAAAATCCCAGAAAAAAGAAAGTCCGCTGACAATGGAAGGGTTATCCCAAAAATAACGGTTCTAAATGTTGGAACTGTTCTGATTGTTCGAATTGATTAAAAACATTTCGAACAAGCGAGCCTAAAGGCGAGCGATAGAACATTTCGAACAGGCATAACAATTTCATGGCTTCAAGGCACTTATCGCGTTCAATTGTCTTACAGTCT
Organism: Candidatus Staskawiczbacteria bacterium; assembly: GCA_903923535.1. Classification (GTDB taxonomy): domain Bacteria; phylum Patescibacteriota; class Minisyncoccia; order Minisyncoccales; family Staskawiczbacteraceae; genus XYD1-FULL-39-28. Next base: position 6,141 of record CAIXXY010000055.1, read on the forward strand.
TTATACGAGTGGGATTTTTACAATAAAAAATCGGTTTTAAAAGATATTGTTGAAAGAAATATCAAAGATTTCGGTCCTGGTTTGGAAGAATTGGATTTTATCTGGCAATTAATAGAAGTGATTGAAAAGCATATGCCAGATCTTGATAAAATTATTGAAAAAGCGGCTCCCGAATGGCCGATAGCGCAGATATCAATGATTGACCGAAATGTTTTAAGAATAGGATTGTCAGAGCTTTTATACAGCAATAAAGAAGAAGTTCCGCCAAAAGTTGCCATAAATGAAGCAATTGAATTGGCAAAAACATTTTCTGGAACAACATCAGGAAAATTTGTCAATGGAGTTTTAGGCACAGTGTATAAACAAATAGAACAAAAATAACAAAGATAATACTAATCTGCTAATTTTATCCTAATCTGCTAAAATGCGAATTCGTATTTTCGTAGATTAGAACATTTTTTGTAGATTAGTGTTATGTTTTTATGGATTTTGAAGTTTTAGAAAAAAAGTTAGGATTAAAATTTAAAGACAAAGATATTTTAAAGCAGGCTTTTACTCACAGGTCTTATTTAAATGAAAATCCGGATTTTAAATTAGAACATAACGAAAGGCTGGAATTTTTGGGAGACGCGGTTATAGAATTAATTGTGACAAGCCATCTTTATAAAGATTATCCGGAAAAGGCAGAAGGGGATTTGACTAACTGGAGAGCGGCCTTGGTAAATGCAAAAATGATGACCAGCGTTGCAGAAGGATTGGGATTTAATGATTTTCTTTTGCTTTCAAGAGGAGAGGCCAAGGAAGGCGGAAAAGCAAGGGCATATATTTTAGCCAATACATTTGAGGCGTTATTGGGGGCAATGTATTTGGATTCCGGATATAAATCCTGCGATGAGTTTATAGAAAAACATTTGTTGAAAAATTTGCCAGAAATCATAAAAGAAGGTTCATATAGAGATTCAAAATCAAAATTTCAGGAAGAAGCTCAGGAAAAAGTTTCTATCACGCCGAATTATAAAGTTATAAAAGAAACAGGTCCTGACCATGATAAAATTTTCGTGGTAGGAGTATTTCTGGGAGAAGAATTGATTGCAGAAGGCAAAGGCTCTTCAAAACAGGAAGCAGAAGAGGCAGCAGCAAAATCAGCATTAGAAATAAAGAGTTGGGATAAATAAAATAAATGTCTAATTATTATAATTGCTCTAATTGACCTA
>CAIXXY010000056.1 GCA_903923535.1 Candidatus Staskawiczbacteria bacterium
TATTTTAAAATTTTATCAGCAAAATTCCAACAAGGGGCTCAAAACAGCCCCAATCTTAATTTACATAAAAAATAATTATAATTAATTGATAAAATATTATGACAAAGAATATAATGGCTGAATATATTTGGATTGACGGAAAAAAACCGACATCCAAATTAAGGTCAAAAACAAAAATAATTGATGGGCCTGTGGAAAAATTAGAGCAAATTCCTGCTTGGGGATTTGATGCCTCTTCAACAGAGCAGGCTGAAGGTCATTTTTCAGATTGCGGATTAAAGCCGGTTTATTTCATTCCAGATCCTGTGAGAGGTGTACCGAATATTCTGGTAATGTGTGAAGTCTTAAATGCTGATGGATCTCCTCATTTAACAAATACCAGAGCTGTTTTAGCAAATATAGTTGAAAAATTTGCAGACCAAAAACCATTATTTGGTGTAGAACAAGAATATACTTTGTACCAAAATGACAGGCCGGCTGGCTGGCCTGAGAGGGGATTTCCTCATCCTCAGGGCAGATATTACTGCGGAATCGGAGTTGACGAAGTATATGGCAGGCCAGTTGTAGAACATCATATGAAAGCTTGTTTAGACGCGGGTATGTCTATATCGGGAGTTAATGCTGAAGTTATGCCGGCTCAATGGGAATTTCAGATAGGCCCTTTGCCTCCACTAGAGGCAGCAGATCAATTATGGTTAGCCAGATGGCTTTTATACAGATTAGGGGAAGATTATAATCTTTATGCAAAATTAGATCCAAAACCTATGCCAGGTGATTGGAATGGGGCAGGAGGGCACACTAATTTTTCAACAGAATCTATGAGGGCAGACAATGGAATAGAAATTATAAAATCAGCATGCGAAAAATTGGGAAAATTTCATAGCCAGCACATTGCAGTTTATGGGGCAGACAATGACAAGCGTCTTACTGGAAAACATGAAACATGCAGCATAAATGAATTCCGTTATGGAGTGGGAGATAGGGGAGCATCCGTGAGAATTCCATCTCGCGTTTCAAATGAAGGCAAAGGATATTTGGAAGATAGGAGGCCAGCCGCTAACTTGGACCCTTATCAGATTTTTACAGCGCTTTTGGAAACAACTTGCGGAGAAGGATTTGATCCAAAAAAATACAACTGGGGTTAAATAAATATATAGTATCTAGTATTAAGTATTAAGCAAAAAACAAGGAATTAAAACCCTTGTTTTTTAATATACCCTAAATTTTGCACGTGCAAAATTTAGGGTATATTTATTGTGCGACACCTTACCAATTCGGACGAATTGGTAAATGGGAAAAAAAGCGATTTTGACACTACTCTTATTGCAGGCTATTTTGATGCTTTGCAGGCCTATTGCTGATACTGCCTGCAAGCCCTAAATTTGGCCTGAGGCAAATTTATCATTCAAAAGCCGTTTTTGAGCATTTCTATCTTGCCCCCACACCAAAGCTTCCATAGGCTTTGTATTATTTTAAAAGACAGACGGAGCGAAGCAGAGTCGCTTCGCCTTTTTTAATTGTTTAACAATAAACATCGTTGAAAGAACCCTACGGGGAATCCGCCTGCGGGCGTCAAATGGTGATGGGGTTTGTTTATCGTTGTTGCTTTGCATAAAAAATTTTGTTATTATAAATCTGTTTGATGTATAAAAATATGAATCTAAATATAAATTGTAAAAAAATAATTTTCGGGGTTGTTTTGGTTTTAGCTTTTGCGGGAGTTTTTGCTTTGGGATGCTGGGTGGGTGTGACTAAAATTGCTTATCATGTGCCTCAGCCAGGCACTATTGATTTTTCTCTTTTTTGGGATGCCTACAATAAAATTCAGAAAAATTATATTGATCCTTCAAAAATAACAAACCAGAAAATAATTTACGGCGCAATAGAAGGAATGACAAATTCATTAGGAGATCCTTATACTAATTTTTTTGATCCGCAGCAAGCTCAAAGATTTCAGCAGGATTTAGAAGGTTCGTTTGAAGGAATTGGAGCTGAAATTGGAATTAAAAAAGATTTGCTGACAATAATCGCTCCATTAAAAGGCACTCCCGCTGAAAAAGCAGGATTAAAATCCGGAGACATAGTTGTAAAAATAAATGGGGAAGACTCCACTAATATGACAGCAGACGAGGCAGTAGATTTAATCCGCGGGCAGAAAGGAACATCTGTGACTTTAACTATTTTAAGAGACGGATGGAACAATACAAAAGATATTAAAATTGTAAGAGATACGATAAAAGTTCCTTCAATAGAATGGTCGTTAAAGGATGGGGATGTAGCATATATACAGATTTATCAATTTGACGACACGCTTCCTGCTGATTTTCAAACAATCGCTCTTGCCATTTTGCAAAGCCCTGCAAAAAAGATAGTATTGGATTTAAGAGATGATCCTGGAGGATATCTTGAAGCAGCCCAAAATATTGCAGGCTGGTTTTTGCAGAAAGGACAGACAATTACAATTGAAGATTTTGGAAAAGACAAACCTCAACAGACATATAAGGCAGATGGAAATTCTGAGCTTGCAAATTATCCCATTGTTGTTTTAATAAACCAAGGTTCAGCTTCGGCGTCTGAAATTTTAGCAGGGAGCCTAAGAGATGATAGAAATGTAAAATTAATTGGAAATAAATCTTTTGGAAAAGGATGCGTGCAAGAAGTGGTAAATTTGAAAGGTGGATCATTTCTTAAAGTAACTATTGCTAACTGGCTGACTCCGAAAGGCAGTTCTATTTCAAATGTAGGATTAACCCCTGACATAAAAATTGATATAACAGACCAGGATATTCAGCAGAAAAAAGACCCGCAATTAGACAAAGCCCTTGAAATCGTAAACAACTTGAAGTAAAATAAAACATAAATTAAAAATGAATATGAACCCTTCACCCAAACGAGGGATGAAGGATTCAAAAATATAAAATAAATACCGATGAGCAAAAGTTTCTGATTGTGAAATTATAAGCTCGTTTGGGTGAAGGGTGAAAGTGATTCTCTTACAAGACATTGAAGGTCTTGGCAAAAAATACGAAATAAAAGATGTAAAAGACGGCTATGCCAGAAATCTTTTATTGCCAGAAAAAATGGCAAGAGCTGCAACTAAGCAAGCTTTAAAATGGTTGGCCGACCAAAAAGAAGTTATAGAAAAAGAAGCAGAAGAAGATCTAAAAAAGGCGCAGGCTTCAGCTTCTGATTTAGATGGGTCAGAATTGAGTATTACTGTAAAAGTCGGAGATGAGGGACAGCTTTTTGAATCGATCAATAGCCAAAAAATTGCTGAGAAGTTAAAAGAGATGGGATTTGAAGTTAAAAAATCGCAAATTAAATTGGAAAATCCAATTAAAGAGCTCGGAGAATTCCCAGTGAATATAATTTTAGCCCATAATTTAGAGGCTGAAATAAAAGTAATAATAACAGCCGAAAAAAATAACGAAAAAGAAGAAGAATAAAAAATTATAGTAAACATGCCAATAAAATATATTTTCGTTACGGGCGGAGTAATGTCTGGTGTAGGCAAAGGAGTTGCAGCCGCTTCAATTGCTAAAATTCTCCAGTCACGAGGCTTTAATGTAACGGCTATAAAAATTGACCCATATGTCAATGTTGACGCCGGCACGATGAATCCGACCGAACATGGAGAAGTTTTTGTTTTAGACGACGGAATGGAATGCGACCAGGATATGGGAAATTATGAAAGATTTTTAGACACTAGCTTGTCTTCTGCAAACTATATGACAACAGGAAGCGTTTATCTTTCTGTAATTAATAAAGAGCGTTCCATGGAATATGGCGGAAAATGCGTTGAAGTTGTTCCAAGAATTCCAATGGAAGTGATTGATAGAATAAACAATGCAGTAAAAAAAGAAAATGCAGAAATCGTAGTTATTGAAATTGGCGGAACAGTCGGCGAATATGAAAACCTGCTATTTTTGGAAGCTATTAAAATATTGAAATTAAAATATTCAAAAGATGTTGTTACTATATTAGTCAGCTATATTCCAACTTTGGGAGCTGGAGGCACAGAATTAAAAACAAAACCTACTCAGCACGCGGTAAGAAATTTAAATTCTGTAGGAATTCAGCCAGACATTATTTTGGGCAGGGCTGGCGTTCCGCTCGATGAAAGAAGAAAAGAAAAAATTCAGTTTACTTGCGGAGTTGAAAAAGAAGATGTTATTTCAGCTCCGAACGTTGAAAGCATTTATGAAGTGCCCGTAAACTTTGAAGAAGACAATATTTCAGAAAGAATTTTAAAAAAGCTTTCCTTGGAGGCAAAAACAAAAGATTTGAAAGAATGGAGAGATTTAGTTCATGATATTAAAAATCCTAAGGGCGAAGTTAATATAGGAATTATTGGAAAATATTTCGGCAGCGGAGATTTTATTTTAACGGATTCTTATATTTCTGTGATAGAATCAGTCAAACATGCTGCATATTCCTTAAAAAAGAAACCGATTATTGGATGGCTGGATTCTGATGTATATGAAAAAGACTCCGCCAAATTAAAAGAATTGAAAAAATATGACGGCATAATTGTTCCGGGCGGATTTGGAAATAGGGGAATAGAAGGAAAAATTTTAGCAATTGAATATTGCAGGAAAAATAAAATTCCTTATTTCGGATTGTGCTATGGAATGCAGTTAGCCTGCATTGAATTTGCCAGAAATATTGCCGGCCTGGCTGACGCGCACACTACAGAAATAGATCCTAAAACAAAAAATCCCATTATAGATATTATGCCCGAGCAAAAAAACCTTATGAAAGAAAATCGATATGGAGGTTCAATGAGACTTGGAGCATATCCTTGCAAATTAGTTAAAGGCACAAGAGCTTATGAGGCTTATGGCCAGGAGAACATTTCTGAACGCCACAGGCATCGTTTTGAATTTAACAACGACTATCGCGAAGCTTTAATTAAAAAAGGATTGGTTATTTCAGGAATTAATCCAGAAAGAGATTTGGTTGAAATAATTGAATTAAAAGACCATCCATTTTTTGTAGGCACGCAATTTCATCCTGAATTCAAATCAAGGCCATTAAAACCGCATCCATTGTTTAAAGAATTTATTAAGTCGGCGATTGATGTCGGACATCGCCATACTTTATAGATACGCGTTCATTTTAGAGACGTCCGACATCGCCATGCTTTATACAAAAAAATCACCCTGCATGGAGTGATTTTTTAAAAATTATTTACTCTTGGCTGGTTCAACAGAAACTACTTTAGCCATTCTTCTAGATCCGTTAAAAAGTTTTTTTGATTTTGAAGAAAATTTAACCACGCCGTCTTTCATAGCATAAATAGTATCATCAGAACCCTTTTTTACATTTTTGCCTAAAAGATATTTTGTGCCCCTCTGCCTTACGATAATCATTCCAGTTTTGACATTTTGCCCGGCATTTACCTTGATTCCAAGCCTCTGGGCGGCAGAATCTCTTCCTAATCTGGAAGAACCTCCTTGTTTAGTTTTTGACATAAAGCTTCGCGGTATCGATGCTAATATACGAATGAATACTAATTATACGAATGACGAATGCATATTAGTATTATTAGTAAATTGGTATATTCGTATCGATACTTTATAATTTTATTATAATACTATGTTATCAGAAATAAAGGATTTTGTCAAAGCCCATTTCTACGATATAATATTATTTATTATAGTTGCGCTTTTAATTCTACTTGCATTTTCAGCAGGATATATAACCGCGAAATATCAAAATAAAGAACCAATACAAATTAAACAAATGTCTAATTAACCTAATTTCTAATTGACCTAATCAAATGCCAATACCTAATATCTAATTTCTAAAAAGTTTTAGGCATTAGAAATTATTTAGAATAATTAGAGCAATTAGAATAATTAGAATAATTATTGCAATGAACATACCACAACATATAGTTTTATTTCCAGACGGCAATCGCAGGTGGGCGAGAGAAAAAGGATTTCACACTTTGGAAGGCCATAAACAGGGATATAACAATCTTTTGGATTTTGCTGAATGGTGCAAAAACAGGGGAGTGAAAGTGCTTACCGCCTTTGGCTTTTCAACTGAAAACTGGAATAGATCAGAAGAAGAAGTTAATTATTTAATGAAACTTTTAGAAGACTGCTTAATAGATAATTTAGATAAATATAATAAAGATGGCGTAAGGGTTAGAGTGATAGGCCAGCATGAACGCCTTCCAAAATCTTTACAAGAGGCTGTAAAAAAAGTAGAAGAAGCTACAAAAAATAATTCCAATCTTTCTTTAAATTTAGCCATAAGTTATGGAGGAAAATGGGATATTTTGAATGCTGTTAAAAAAATTATTCAGGAAGGCACTCCGGCAGACCAAGTTGATGAAAAGTTATTTGAAAGCCATTTATCAACCGCCGGATTGCCGGCCCCTGATTTTATAATCCGGGCTGGCGGAGAAATGCGTATGTCAAACTTTGTCTTATGGCAGGCAGCTTATTCTGAACTATATTTTTCCCCAAAATTTTGGCCCGATTTTACAGAGCAGGATTTAGACATAGCTTTGGAAGAATTTGATAAAAGATCAAGGCGTTTCGGCAAATAGAAATCTTATTGCTTGTCCCGCCCGTAGTCCTGAGCTTGTCGAAGGACGAAGGAGGATGAGACACTTGAAACCCGAGCTTAAAACTCGGGTTTTTAATTGATTGACATAATTTGCCTTCTTGTTAATATGACCTATTACGTGCACTTTTACAATCTGAAGTAAAAGAAGAAAGGCAAAAATAACAACTTAGATGGTTGCATTCAACTGTCGAAGTTTTGATATATATTTTAATGAGAGAACGGCGGGTAACTGACAACAATACGATATGGAAGGAGATGGAAAATTGCTAACGCGAATCAGGAAGAAAGAAGGGCCCTTAGAGGTCCGAACCTACGTTGAAACAGATTCGCCATTAGATCCAGAGGAGCTTGAGAAACTCCGCTGGTTCATTGCCGAACCTCACGAACCGCATTGCACGACAATCGAAACGGCCTGTGATGCCGACGGTTCAGTTGTGGAAATCGGTCCGCGTATCAGTGTAGAGACGCCTTTTTCAACCAACGTTCTTGCTTACTGCAAAGCGGTGGGTGTTGCGAAGGCGACGCGGGTCGAGCAATCGATCCTGTATCCTATCGGCATCGGAGCCACGCGGGAAGAAATTCTTGCGGCCAATCTCGACGTGATGATGCAATCTGAATATCCTGTCGGCGGACTCTTGAGTTTTGAGCTTGATGTTGTGCCACAGGAGGTGCAGATTATTCCTGTTCTCGAACAGGGAGAAGAAGCAATCCGCCAGGCAAACAAGAAGCTCGGACTCGGCATGGACAGTTTTGATGTGCAGTATTACACAGACCTGTTCAGGCGCTACGGAAGGAATCCGACTGATGTGGAAATGTTCCAGATCGGAAACGCAAATTCCGAGCACTCGCGTCATCCGTTTTGGAAGGCCCTGCAAATCATCGACGGCCAGGAAATGCCGTATACGCTGTTTGACATGGCGCGTGCTCCGCTTCTGGCAATTTCCGGCCAGAACGTCAGCGTGATGTCGTTCAACGACAACATCGGGGCTGTGTATGGGTATCGGGTGCCAATCTTAGTGCCGATACATCCTGGAAAGCCTTCGGCATTCCATGTTGTGTATCGCACTCTGCATCACGGAGCAACTGGAGAAACCCACTGCCATCCAACACGCATTCGGGCATATCCGGGAGCTACTACGGGAATAGGCGGACGTGAGCGCGATAACCGTGCGGGCGGACGCGGATCTTCAACTGGAATGTCGATTGCAGGATATTGCGTAGGCAATCTGTTCATTCCAGGATACCCGATTCCCGGCGAGGTCGTTGGCGGAGAGCAGGAAATCTACGAGATTCCGCTTGGCGTTCTCATCAAAGGAAGCGACGGCGTATCGGATTATGGCAACCAGTACGGCGATCCGCTTGCGGGCGGCTTTTGCCGAAGCTTCTGCCAAGTAGTTTTTGGCGAGAGGCGCGAGTTCCGTAAGCCGATTCTCTACAGCGCAGGCCTTGGTCCCATCGATGATGCTCATGTCAAAAAGCATACTCCTGAAAAGGGGATGCTCATCTGTGCCTTCGGCGGCCCAGGATATGACATCGGCAGAGGCGGTGCTGGAGCTTCCAGCCAGGTTCAAGGTCAGAACGAGGCTAAGCTTGACTTTGCCTCGGTGCAACGCGGCAACGGCGAGATGGGCAACAAGACTGGCTGTGTCATACAGACCTGCATTGAGATGGGCGACGAAAACCCCATCGAGGCCATACACGACCAAGGAGCCGGCGGTCCCTCTAATGTGCTCACCGAACTGATGGAGAAGATCGGCGGCAAGATCGAAATCCGCTATATCGTCCTCGGCGACAAGACCATGTGCGTGCTGGCAATCTGGTCAGCGGAGTATCAGGAACGGTATGGCGTGCTGATCCGCCGTGAAAACAAGGACATATTCCAGGCAATCTGTGATCGTGAACGCGTGAACTGCGAATGGCTGGGAGAAATCACAGGCGACGGTTACGTCACTGTGACTGACTCATCCAACGGCACGACACCCGTTCACCTCAACTTGGAAGACATTCTGGGACAACTGCCCCAGAAGACCTTCGAGTCTCAGCACGTTGTGCGCGAACTCAAGGCGCCTGAGATTCCCAAGGACCTGGTCTTCCGCGACGCGCTCAAGATGGTTCTTGCGCAGTTGTCGGTCGGTTCAAAAGGCTTCCTTGTCCACAAAGCCGACCGCAGCGTTACGGGCAAGGTTGTCCAGCAGCCATGTTGCGGTAAGAGCCAGGTTGCCATTGCTGACTTTCAAATCCTGGCCGACAGTTTCCTTGCGTCGACCGGAGTTGTATCAGCCATTGGCGAACAGCCCTTAAAGATGCTCATTGACGCAAAAGCCGGCGCGCGCATGTCGTTGGCTGAGGCAGTGACTAATCTTATGGGAGCTGGCGGAATCGATCTCTCGGCCGTACGCTGCCGGCTCAACTGGATGGGTCCGTTCAAACTGCTCGGCGAAGGAGCGCTTCTCTACGACGCCGTTGAAGCTATGATGGAGGCCCAGATCGAGTTGGGCATTGCTCAGGACGGCGGAAAAGACAGTTCTTCTGCGGCGGCTACGGTCAACGATCAATTGATAAAGTCACCGCAGGAAGCTGTTGTCCTGGTATATGCTTCTATGCTTGATGTCATGCGCAAGTTGACGCCCGACATCAAGAGGCCCGGCGAAAGCATGCTTGGCTTGGTTGATCTTGGTTTGGGCAAGAACCGCCTCGGTGGTTCGGCTTTACTCCAGGCTCTCAATCAGCTCGGCAATGAAAGCCCGGACTGCAACATGCAGTTGCTCAAAGCTACGTGGAAAGCGGTGCAGGCGCTCAGTGAGTGTGGAGTCATCCTTTCGCTTCACGACAGAAGCGACGGAGGATTGGCTGCAGCACTTGTTGAAATGTGCCTTGGCGGAGCCTGCGGAGCAGGCCTGATGGCAAACTACGGCCTCGACCGTTTCTTCAACGAAGAGGCGGCCATAGTTTTGGAATATCTTCCCAAAGACGACGATTTGATTCGCCGGGTGATGAAACAGGAAGGAGTTCCATTCGAAGTTATCGGGTCAACGACAGTTGAACCCCAGCTCTTCGGCGAGGATCTGACAACGCTTCGCAAGTGGTGGGAGATGACCAGCTACCAGTTGGACAAGCTCCAGACCAGAAACGGGACTGCAGACGAAGAATTCGCGAGTTACGAAATTCTGCCAGCCCCGGTCTATAACCTTACCTTCACACCAACATTGTCGATTCCAAAACCCGATAACAAAGAGGAAATCGACGTGGCAATTCTGCGTGAAGAAGGGTCGAACGGCTACCCCGAAATGAGAGAGTATGCCTACATGGCCGGTTTGAATCCAAAGGATATCGCAATGCAGGATTTGCTTTCGGGCAAAGCCACGTTGGACGATTTCTACGGATTGATTCCGGTCGGCGGGTTCTCGTTCATGGACTGCGGGGGCAGCGCCCATGGTTGGGCAGGCGTGATCAGATTCAGCGATGGAGTCAGGGAAATGTTTATCCGGTTCCGCGATCGGAAGAACACTTTCTCTCTCGCTCCCTGCAATGGGTTCCAGTTGATGGCTCTGCTTGGCTGGGTGCCGTTCCCGGGAATGGACGAACTCCGTCAGCCCAGGTTAATCCGCAACCGGTCCGGCAGATTCGAGTCCAGATGGGTTCAGGTAAAGATCCAGCCGAGTCCGTCGGTTTTACTGGCGGGCATGGAAGGATCAACCTTTGGAATCCACGTTGCTCATGGCGAAGGAAATCTGTATTTCCCTGATCCAGCAGTGCTGGAGGCAGTGAAAGACCAGAATCTTGCGCCGATAGTGTATGTGGACTCGAACAACGAGCCGACGCAGGACTATCCCTTCAACCCGAACGGCTCGGTGGACGGAATCGCCGGTCTCTGCTCGCCCGACGGCAGGCACTTGGCAATGATGCCTCACCCTGAACGCGCCTTTCTTCCCAGGCAATGCCACTACTGGCCCGAGGAATGGTCCAAGGATCAGGGTTCGCCCTGTTTGCGGATACTCCAGAACGCCCGCGAGTGGTGTCTGAAAAACAAGTAAACTCAAGAACCTTAAGGAGGGTTCAATATAGATTAGACGGCCCCGCGCTTTCATAGGCGGGGCATTTTTTTTGCATAAAAATTTTTACATTTCTTATAATTTATTGTAATATATTTATACATTGGCCAGAGGTGTTCTCTGGTCAAAAGTGCAACTTGAAAAGTGAATATCTCTGGAAGGGAGACACATGATGAGCGAAAGAGGAATGACTTACGCTGGCGTTGGCGTTAGGTATGACGAAATGGATCCATTCAAACGCATGGCGCAGCTCGCCGGGCGCGAAACCGCAGGCAACATCGCCCGATTCGGATTCTCCGAAGTTGAGTGGAGCCGCGGAGAAAGCTGCTACCTCGTCGAGACCCCGTGGGCATGCCTCGGCTTTGTGGTTGAGGGGCTTGGTACCAAGAATTTGGTAGCCGATGCTATGTATCAGTTGGCTGTTGAAATGGAATCGCTTACGGGCAGAACCTATTACGACCACGTAGCGCAATGCAACGCGGCAATGGCGTTCAACGATCTGATCACGCTCGGAGTGCTTCCTGTTTCATACAGCCAATATCTCGCCGTTGGAGAATCAAGCTGGTTCAATGATGAGGCGCGCTGCCGTGAGTTGATCGAAGGGACGAAGAAAGCCTGTATGCTGGCTCGATGCACTTGGGGCGGCGGAGAAACGCCGACGCTCAGGGGAATCGTTGTCCCGGGCACAGCAGATCTTGCGGGCGCAACATTCGGCATCGCGCCTAAAGGCCGGATAATACGGCCCGATCGCATTCGGCACGGCGATGCAATTGTTATCATTGCGAGTTCCGGCATTCACGCCAACGGCTTGACGCTGGCCCGCGAGATTGCCGCGAAACTGCCCGATGGCTACATGACACAGCTTTCCGACGGTCGCGCATATGGCGAAGCTTTGCTTGACCCGACATACATCTATGTGCCGGTCGTCGAAGACTGTCAGAAACACGGCGTTGATATCCACTACATCGTGAATGTCACGGGGCACGGCTGGCGCAAGCTCATGCGGGCGACCCAGCCGTTCACATACGTGGTTGATACCCTGCCAAAACAGCTTCCTATCTTCGACTTCATCCAGAAACACGGCCCGGTTGATGATGAGGAAGCCTATGGCAACCTCAACATGGGCGCGGGTTTCGTGCTCTATGTTCCGGAAGCGGACGTGAACAAGGTCCTGGAAGTGGAAAAGGACGCGGTCGTTGCCGGCCACATCGAGAACAGCGACGCCAAGAAGATTGTCATTAAGCCAGTGAAGACGGCGGAGTTTCCAGACGGGCTGGAATTTGCCGGCACTACGCTGGGAGTCCGCTGATCCCGTTGCCGTCTCCGGCTGAATCCGTTATTATGGCCCCGACATGGAGGATCGGGGTTCTTTTTTTTACATTAGAATTTAAATCTTATTGTGCGACATATTTAAATATAAATATAATAATAAAAACAGGGAGTTAACCCTGTTTTTTGAATAAGCCATACTATTGACATAAATATAATATTGATTTATAATATAAATATCTGAACATCTAGCAAATGCGTGGGATCACCATTCGGTGGAGTGTAGTATAATGCCTGTAGGCGCCTATGGGACAAGGTACACCTGCTTCTAGGATGGAGAACGATCCAAAACATGACATCCTATTTGTTCAGTAAGGGCGGCGAGCATCAAATGCCCCGCCCCTTTTTTATTAGTTTATTTTGGATAAAGTTTTGGCCATTTCAAGCCATTTGGGCTGGCGGGGATTATTTTTATATTTTGCAGTTGAATTATGAATTTCTATTAAAGTGCATATGTCATTTTTTTTCCAGGCAGTTAAATATTTTCCTTTATTTCTTTGGATTATTTCAATTCCTTTTGCCCAGAGTTCAAAATCTTTTTTCTTATTTTGCGCCAGACAATTTTTTTTAAAAAAGGGGACTACGGTTTCAGAAATATCGCTTATTTTCTGCACGGAATATCTTGCCTGATCTTTTGATATGCAAATCTGCCCGCAGTCTAATTCATTTTTTATTTTTTCTAAAATTTTAACATTTTCTTTCGGTCCGGTTACAATAAATTGCGCCTTCCATCTGTAGTAAGTGGGGGAGTTGGTCCTTTCGTGCCTCGTATCTTTCCTGAACTGCAGATCAAAGCATCCGTCATTATTTACTAGATTAACTATATTTAACCCGGTCAAATGCCGCTTTGCGGCAATTTCGCTTTTAGCGGAATTATTTGACTGGTTGAAAATTTTTTTTACTGCTGTCATAATTTATAAAATTTAATTACACAAGTTTATTATACCAAATATCCAATTGTGCGACAACTACCTGTCCAGTATTATTCTTATTGTGCGACAGATTTAGATTATTATTTAACATTAAAATATCTAGATTTTATATCTGCTTCCAATATTGAAAATTCAACTATATGATCTGAACTTAAAACTAATAATATATCATAATTTTTCATAGTTTTAAGATTAATCAATAATTTAGGCAAAGAAACAGTTCCTATCTCAATAAACAGCGGCCTCTCATTTTGTTTATATATCCCCAAATCTGCTCTGCCTTGATTAAGATTCGGCTCAATAACTACATCGCATTTCATCGCTTTAAAATGACCTGCAACAATTTCCATCATTTTAGAGTGCCACTCGCCTCCGTGTTTTTTTATTATTTTTATTTTATTTTCTATCCATAGAGAATCATTGTTTGATTTAATATTTTTTACTTTAATCTTACCTTGCAATATTAAAGTTGCTATTTGCCTATAAATGCAATCTTCGCAAAAATCTTTTTCAAACGGAGAGGGTAGTATAGTATTTTTCAACCAATCAATTTCTTTTCTGATAGCAGCTTCAACTTCGTTCCACGGTAAACATTTTGCTTTTTTAATAATTTTTGGCATATTATATTTTATTTTCATCTTTACCGTGAAACTTGCGGTGGACATCGCGTAATTGTTTATTTGTAACATGGGTGTATATTTGAGTTGCCAATATGCTTTTGTGGCCTAAAAATTCTTGTAATAATCTTATATCAACACCGTGAGCAAGGAGATCTGTTGCAAAACTGTGCCTTAATGTATGAGGAGTTGTTGTGATTGGCAATCCGACAGCAATAATATATTTTTTCATAATCTTTTCTATTGCGTTTGGAGTCAATCGGCGAGAAGCTGTCTTTGGACCTCTATAGTTTATAAATAAAGCTTTTTCATCGTCTTCCCGTTTTTGTAAATATTTTCCTAACCATTCTATAGAGTTTTTTGAAAAATATACTGTTCTGGCGCGTCCGCCTTTTCCGACAATACCCAGTTCAAAATCAGACATTCCTGGTTTTATTTTAATCTGTTCGCGGTTTAATGATGTTAATTCGTGGATTCTCATTCCAGTCGAAAAAAAGGCTTCTAACATAGCTCTGTCTCTTAAACCAGCCTCTGTTGCAGTATCAGGAGCTGAAAATAGCTTATTCAACTGTTCAATATTCAAAAATTTTACAGTTTTCTCTTTATCGGCCCTAGGAAGGGCTACTTTGTCTGGGGGCAGTGAAACTATGTCTTTTGCTACAAAATAGCCTAAAAGGGCTCTTAAAGCGATTAAATAGTAGTTCTGGGTGACGCGTTTAAGAGATTCGCCCTTTTGGGTAGTAAATTTACGCGATAAGAAGACTCTGTAATCCCAAATTTGCTCTGCGGTTAGTTGATGGGGGAGAAGGGAGTCTAATTTGCTGTATTTTAACCAAATTAAAAATCTATTTAAAAATCTTTTATAATTTTCCTGAGTTTTTGTTGACAAACCTTTTTCGATATCAATCCAGTCTAAAAAATCGTTTATATGTTTTGATATCGGTATTTGGCTTTTTTCCATGTTTTTGTTTTATTATACTATAAAACTAACGTTAAGTTAAATTATGCGTAGTTTAGTATATACTAATAATAGCCGTCCTCTAGACCCGTGTCAACCTAAAAAGACGACCTAAACTACAACTTATTTGGTTGGAGTTTGAACTGGCTGGCAGTTTTGCGAAGTTCCAGGATGTAATACACTATTTGCAACTCCAGAAAAATAATTTTTTGTTTTGTCTAAAATATTTTCAGAAATATTATTTTTTTCCTGATTAATTTCATTTTTTATTATATCTCCCCTCTTTTGTACCTCCCCGCTTACTTTTGGATAAATTTTGGACATAACCCAATTAGACCCTGTTGCCAGATATGCTGTAGCCTTGTTTGTTGCATCAGAAATAAAGACTTTTTCATTTCTCCAAGAATATGTCTGTTGGCTAAAAAACGCAATTAATAATAGGATAATTATAATCACACTATATTTTATAAGATTTTTTCTGTCCATTTTTTTGAATTTATTAGACTATTTTTGATTTATATTTCCCTTCTCTTATCTAAATTGTCGCACAATAAGATTTATGATAACATTTTTATGGCTTCTTCTATTCTTTTCATGGTTTTTTCTCTGCCTAAAATATCAGCTATTTCAAACGGGCTCGGAGAAAATTGTTTTCCAGAAAGAGCTATACGCAACGGCCAAAGCAGATATCCTTTATTTTTTTCTGGATATCCTTTTTCCAAGTTAAATTTTTCAGATGCAGAAAATAATTCTGTTTCCATATTTTTTAAGTCCCATTTTTTAATATCAGATAATATTTTTTCTGAAAACATCAATGAATCTTTTATCTCGCTATCCCCCATTTTCTGCCATGCCAACAATTCCTTGTCATAATTTAATTTATTCTGGAAAAAGAAATCCGATAAATCAACAATATTTGATAATTTTTTCATTCTGGTTTTGGAAACTTCAACAATTTCCTGTAATTTATTTTGTGAAACTTGCCCTTGAACCAAAAGCCCTGCTTCTTTAAGGTATGGCACGCAAAGTTCTGTTAATTTATCAATCGATTTTTCTCGGATATAAAGCCCG
This sequence comes from Candidatus Staskawiczbacteria bacterium, assembly GCA_903923535.1. Classification (GTDB taxonomy): domain Bacteria; phylum Patescibacteriota; class Minisyncoccia; order Minisyncoccales; family Staskawiczbacteraceae; genus XYD1-FULL-39-28. The sequence continues at coordinate 15,542 of CAIXXY010000056.1, forward strand.
TTCAAAAAATCCAATCGTTGGATATTAAATACTGCTCCTGCTTTCTGCACTTTTTCTATTGAAAATTCTTTTACTAATTGTGCCAGCGTGAATACTTCTTTTTCTGTTCCTGGATTCCAACCTAATAAAACCATGAAATTAACCAAGGCTTCGGGCAGATATCCTTGCTCGTGATAATCAGCTAGCGCTACGTCGCCTTGGCGTTTGGAAAGCTTGCTTCTATCTGTATTCAGCATCAGCGGCAAATGGGCATACTCGGGCTGATCAAAACCAAGGGCCTGTATTAATAATATCTGACGTGGAGTATTGGATAAGTGTTCCTCGCCTCTTATTATATGGCTTATCTGCATTAAAAAATCATCAACCACAACTGCAAAGTGATATAACGGAGAAGAAAAGTCTTTTGCAATTACCACGTCCCCTAATAGTTCCGAATTAAATTCTACTTCTCCGCGAATCAAGTCATTAAATTTTATTTTTTTATTTTTAATTCTGAATCTTATCACAGATGATTTTTTTTCTTCCAGATTTTTTTTAATAACTTCTTGTGGCAAATGAGCGCACTTTCCGTCATATTTTGGAGCCAATCCCCTGCTCATCTGCTCCTGGCGCTTATTTTCCAATTCTTCTTCTGTGCAAAAACAATAATATGCCTTGTCTTCTTCTAAAAGCTTTTTTAAATATTTTTCGTAGATATCTAATCTCTGCGATTGTTTATACGGTCCGAACTCACCGCCTATGTCGGGCCCTTCATCCCATTGAATTCCCAGCCATTCAAGCTGTTCAATAATTTCATCTGTCCATTTTTGTTCCGATCGTTCTTTGTCTGTATCTTCAATACGCAAAATAAATCTGCCATTATTCTTTTTTGCGAATAAATAATTAAACAAAGCAGTCCTAGCCGTGCCTACGTGTATTGGTCCTGTCGGTGACGGCGCAATTCTGACGCGTATTTTTTGTACGTCAATTTTTTTATTCATATATTTTTAATCGAGCATTAAAAATTCTAAAATTTCTCGGGCGATAGCTCTTGCTGCTAATGGTTTGGCAAAGTCTAAAGCAGCTTCTTTCATCTCTTGAATTTTTTCTGGATGCAAAAATAATAACTGTAATTTTTCCATAAAAAAGTTAGGAGTTAAATTCTGCTGTTCAATAACTTCAGCAGCTCCGGTTTGTGCGTAAGCATAGGCATTTTTTGACTGGTGATCTCCTGCTGCAGACGGTAGAGGAATTAAAATGCTTGGTTTGCCGACTGCTGCAATTTCAAAAATTGAACCAGACCCCGAACGCGAAATTATCAAGTCAGCTGCTTTATATGCATGTTTTATTTTTTCTTCATTCAAGAAACCGATTGGATGATAATATCTGTCTAAATCTTTGCCCTCTATAACTTGCGCTTCGGCTGCCACTTGTTTAACATTTTGATTGCCAGCAACATGGATTATCTCATAATTTTTTAATAAATCATTCAGGATTCTTAAGACAAAATCATTGATTGTTTCAGCCCCTTGAGAGCCGCCTATTATCAAGAATATAGGCTTTGAAAGAGTTAAATTAAATATTTCTGATGCTTTTTCTTTATCGCCTTCTAAAATTTCTTTTCTTATCGGATTTCCTGTCAATATTGTTCTTCTTGGATCAAAATATTCTGTTTTCTGAAATGAAATAAAAATTTTTTTCGCCCATTTTGCCGTCATTTGGTTGGAAAGTCCCGGAACGATATCTGATTCATGCAGAAACACAGGAATTCTTAAAAATCTAGCTGAATAAGTTACTGCAATGGATCCAGATCCTCCTTTGCTAAAAACTAAATTAGGCCTATTAAACAAAAGCCAGAAAAAACTTTGCATAATTCCAAGCGGAATTTTAAACAGAATATCTATAAAATTATGTATTGAAAAATATCTTCTTATTTTTCCAGAAATAATTGTTTTTATGACAAAGTCTTCCTGCGAAAGCATAAGCAGGCTGAAATCATCCTTTGGCCCCAAATAATAGAATTTCAAATCTTTCTTTGGGTAAATTATTCTTATTTCTCTGGCAATGGCGACTAAGGGAAAAATGTGTCCGCCAGTACCGCCTCCGGTAAATAATATGCGCATAATTTTCAATTTTCAATTTTCAATTTTCAATCAATTTTCAATGATTAAATTTTCAAAAATAGAAAACTATTATTTAATGATAGCAAAATTAAAAAAGTCCGTAAACCCTTTACATGTTTATTCGAAAATTATATTATATATTCAGCACAAAAAAAGGAAGCACAGTGCTTCCTTAAAACTGAATATGGATTGTTTCTCAAGATTCCAAGAAAGGATCTGTTATGAAAGTTTCGCGGAAATTCAAAATGATGTTCTTGTTTTCAATGCTTTCGGCAGACTTGATTGCTTTGTTCTGGGCTATCTGGGAATTAGTTGCCGGCCGTGTCCCAGAGATGAATGCCATCAAGTTTACCGGAACCATTACCCTTGTCCTGCCGTTTTCCATCTCGCGCTGGTGGGACATCCTGATAGGGCCTGTATGGGCTTGTGTGCTGGTTTATCTCCTTACCAGCAAAAGGATAAAGATGACCACAAAAGACAGCATAGGTTTTGGCCTTGGGTTTGGCCTGATCTTCGGGCTGATCTTTGCTTTTGGCGCTAGTTTGAACGCTGGCATTGCCTTTGCTTTGGTCTTTGCTCTGGGAGCTGGCATTGCCTTTGCTATGTCATTTGGCCAACCCTTTGCATTGGGCATTGTTTTAGGCGTCGCCCTAGACTTTGCGCTCATTTATGGATTACTCATCGGTGTTGGTGTTGGTCTTGCGTTTGGTCTTGGTGTAGGTTGCTTGGATGGAAAGGATATAAAGGGCGATCAGTAGGTCGTCATGGTCGTAAGTAAATCAATAAGAGCTTGACCAGCTCTTTTTTATTGCAAAAATTTTTAATTTTAATTATTTAACCAGATGAATTTTTTGAAATATTTAATAAAAGCCCGACTCCGATTAATTCAACAACTAAGTGTGATCCTCCATAGGAAAAAAATGGCAATGGGATTCCCGCTAAAGGGAAAATTCCTGCTACAGATGACATATTTATGAATGCCTGCAAAGTTATCCAGAAGACAATGCCAATAGCAGTCATTTTTGAAAATTTATCGTTTGAATTTTTTGCAATCTTGATGCCCAGCCAGAAAAATAAAATAAAAGCAATGATTAAAATAACACATCCGATTATGCCTAATTCTTCGCCGATAATGGCGAAAATCGAATCAGACATTGCCTGTGGCAAATATCCGAATTTTTGAGTTGACATTCCTAAGCCTTTTCCAAATACTCCGCCAGACCCTAAAGAAATTAATGATTGGCGCAGATGAAAGCCTTTGCCCAGCGGATCTGAGTCAGGATGCAAAAAAATCAGCCAGCGGTCCAAGCGATATGGTTCAAATTTTACCATAAATAACAAAGCGCTTATGCCGCCTACAACTATCAATAAAGTGTGCCACAAAGGAGTTTTTGCTGAAAAATAAAGGACAAGCAGGGTGATTGCAATAATTCCTAATGTGCTTGCATCTCTTTGAAGATATAATGCGATAGAAATCAAACCCAAAAATATTATAAAAGGAGCAAGTATATATATTATATTGTGATAGCCATTTTTTGTAATTGATTTCCAATCCTTTAGGCGCGCTTCAGATAATTTAGAAGAAATCCAAGCCGACAGATATAAAATAGCTGTAATTTTAAAGAATTCTGACGGCTGAACGGAAAAATTTCCTATTCCGACCCAGCGGCTGGCGCCTCCTAAATTAGAGCCTATTTTAGGCAGAAAAACTAAAAATAATGCTATTATATTGAAAAATACTACCAAAAATGCCCATTTTTTTAAGAATTGCAGAGAAATCATATAGGCAACAAATCCTAAGATAATTCCTGGTAAAAGGCCAAAAAGCAGTTGGTGGAATAAATAATGATTGGTATTCCCATATCTTTGCAAAGAAGCCGGCGCCGAAAGACATGCTAAAAACATAAAACTGAAACCAACCAAAAAAACAACCAGAAAAAATAAATAATAATTAAAATGATGTTTCATATTCTATTTTTAGACAATTTTTTAACCGCTTCTACAAATTGATTTCCTCTGTCGAATTCATTTTTAAACATATTAAAACTTGAAGCGGCCGGCGAAAGAATTACTAAATCTCCATTCTTTGCTAATTCGCTAGCTTTTTTTACTGCTTCCTGCATAGATGAAACCTCATTTATTTTTTTGTATTTAGGCAGGCTTTCTTTTATTTTATCAGATGCGCTGCCCGGAAGCATAATCAGCCCAATATTTTTTTCCTGTATTTTTTCGGACATTTTTTTATATTCAACTCCTTTGTAAACTCCTCCGCAGATTAAAAATATATTTCCATCAGGGAATTCTTCTGAAAGAGACTCTATTGCAGATATCACAGCTTCAGGAATTGTGGCGGTTGTATCATTAAAATATTTTACGCCGTTGATTTCTTTTATAAATTCTTGCCTGCTCGGAATTCCTTTAAAGTTTTTCAAAGATTTTTCTATTATTTCATTCTGAACTTTCAATAATTTTGCGACTTCAATTGCCGCTAAAAGATTAGATAAATTATGCCTTCCGAATAATTTGAAATTTTCCAGATTAATTTCACTCGGTCTTTTTTCTGCAGAATAAAAAATAACTTTTGCAACTGATTCTTTAGCAAATTCTCTGACAATTAGGTCGTCGTTATTTAAAATCAGAGCATCCCCGCTTTTTTGGTATTTGAAAATCGCTTTTTTGCTTTCGAGGTATTCTGCCATAGTTCCATATCTGTTCAAATGGTCTGGCATTATGTTAGTAATTACGGCTATATTCGGGCTTTGCGTTAAATCTTCAAGCTCAAAACTGGAAAGCTCTAAAACTACTTTGTCTCCTGGTTTTATTTTCGGCAAAAGGTCTAATGGAGAAACGCCTATATTTCCTGCAAGGAATGTCTTTTTATATTTTGATTTTAATAGGTGATAAATCAAACTGGCAGTAGTTGATTTTCCTTTGGTTCCGGTGACTCCGATGATAAATGCGCCTGATAATTTAAAAAATAAATTGATATCTGTTTCCACTTCAATATTATTTTTTCTGGCAATTTCCAGATATGGCGAAGAATTCGGGACGTCAGGATTTTTTATGATTAAATCAGCCCAAAGAAAATCAGCTTCTTTATGCCCGCCCAAAGAGTATTTTATCTTTAATCCTTTCAGTTTTTTTACAGACTCTTCTAATTGCTGTTCTGTTTTTAAATCTGTAACCAAAACGTCAGCTCCCTGTTTGTAGAAAAATTTGGCAACTCCGACTCCCCCGCCATGCAGCCCCAATCCCATTATTAAAATCTTTTTATTATTGAATAAATATTTAGCCATCAAAAGGATTTTTTACGATAAAATTTATTTTTTTATTAAAGCAGAGCTGGCTTATTTTTTCTATGTTGTATGGCTCGTCGGAAAAGAAAAATTTATGCTGGCTCCCCTTTTTCATTTTTTTTACTAAGAATGGATTTTCTTCTAAGTATGTTTTCACCTGCTTTGCCAAAATTTCTGCGGGATTTATAACTTTTACATCAAAATCAATTATGTCTTCAATCATCTTTTTTAATAGCGGATAATGAGTGCAGGCTAAAACCAATGTATCAATCCCCTCTTTTTTCAATGGCTGCAAATATGTTTTTAGCATTTCTATCGTAACTTTGTCATCCAGCATTCCTTCTTCAACAAGAGGAACAAGCAGAGGGCAAGGCTGGGAAAATATCTGCAGAGAAGGGTCTGCTTTCAAAAATTTTTGCTGGTATAAATTGCTTTTTATTGTTCCGCGAGTTCCGATAATTCCGATTTTTTTATTTTTTGTTGTTGCCAGCGCCTCGGTTATAGCAGGATTTATCATTTCAAAAACAGGAACTCCTTTAAATTTATTTTTCAGAAAATCGGCGGCTAATGACGAAGCAGTATTGCATGCGACAATGATAATTTTTGCATTCCTACACAAAAGCCAGTCTGTTATTTTTTCAGAATATTTTTTAACAAAACTCGCGCTTCGCGTGCCGTAAGGAAGCCGGGCTGAATCGCCAAAATAAATTATCTGGTAATCGGGCAGATATCTTAAAATTTCTTTAACAACGGTCAATCCCCCGACGCCAGAATCAAAAATACCTATCATAGTACTATCCTGAATTATACCAAAAATATGACTTAAATCAAACCGCCCCATCCTGTTTAATAGGACGGGGCGGTTATCTGAAACTAATTAAATATTAGAAGAAAGGCGTCTGAATACGACAATAAATAAAAATATTAATGCAAGCCCTACTAAAATCCATAAATACCAGTGTTTCAGAAATGCCCAGAAACCGGATGTTGCAGGCGCGCTTGAAACTGCCGCAGCTGCCTGATTTTGGCTGGGATTAAGATTTATTGAAATTGTATCTGTTTGCGTAATCCCTGAAACATTGCTTGTTACAATAGCTTGTTTTGTTGCAACTCCTGAAATTGTTTGTGTCTTGCCTTCAAAGGTTATTGATTTATCGCTTTCCGGAGCAATAGAGCCGATATTAATTCCTGTAATAATATCTCCAGAAACCAAAACTCCGTTAAGCTGTAAATTTCCCAGAGAAGAAATTTCACTTGGAATATTAGCTGAAATATTTACATTATCAATTTGTGAAGTTGAATTATTTGAAACAGAAATCATAAAATAAATATTGCTGTTAGATCCGATTTCACTTGCCTTCTGCCATTGATTGGAACTTGAATTTTGTTTAGCAAAAAATGAAACAGATAATCCGTTTGCAGTATTTATTTTGCAGTCATTAGGGCAGTTAGCAGATGTTTCCCCTAAAATAGGTTCGCATAATTCATTGCCGCAATTATTTCGATTATTTGCAGGATTTGCAGGCGTAGTCACACCCTCCTTCGCACTCTGCGCTTCGGCGGGCAGGCAATAAGTATTATAGTCTGCAGATCCGACGGCGCATGTAGATCCGTCGCATTTTTTTATATTCGAACATTTATTGGCAGAACATGTGTCAGCTGTGCAACTATTGGAATCTTGGCATTTTTTATATAATCCGCTGTTTACTCCTAATGAGTCATACCAATATATATTATTTCCTGAGCAAGCTGTCCTGTAATAAGGCTGGTAGCTTCCTGAATAATTATTGTTATAATTTTGATTGTAATTTTGTATAGATGTTACGCACTGTCCATATTGGCAGAATAATCCCCCGCTACAGCTGTTATATAAATCTTGCTGAGTTCCGCAGGAATCATACCAGTAAATATTATTTCCTGAACAAAGCCTATATGCATGATATGTGCAGTTGCTGTAGTTATTATAATTATTCTGGCAGGAATTGTTTGAGCATCCGTTTTGGCAATATTGGGCCAAATCTTGCTGGGTTCCGCATGAATCATACCAATACAAATTATTCCCCATACATCTTTGGTATGAGTGATATGAGCATCCATATTGAGCGTTTGCAACGGCTGGAATTACTGCAAACAAAACCAACATAATTGATATAAAAATGTCCGCTGTAATTAATTTATTTGCTGTTTTCATAGTATTTGAATAATACCATACATTACCATTTTAGAATAAATAAGTCAACCCTTCACCCAAAATTTGGGTGAAGGGTCAATAGTTAGAATGCTATGTATAATATACCTTAAAGCAATAAAAAAACACCGAAATTTCGGTGTTTTTTTATTGCTTTTTCTGTTATTTTAGAAGTCTTCCTTGCCTGCTTCGCCATGATCAGCCGCATCGTGGCCCATAACATTAATGCCGTTTTTCTTTGCTTCGGCCCTGGCTTTAGCATTCATAAAAACCAAATCTCCTCCTTCTCTCAAAGGATTAATAAAATTTGCCCTGAGATTATCCATATATTCAACATGGGTTTTAAATGCAGCTGGATTGTCAAACTCTTCCTTGGGCCAATCAGCATTGTAATGCACAACCGCTTGATATGCTCTTGTGATATATTCTTTGCTGGGCTCTCCTGTTCCAAAACTATCAACCATTAAGTGCTCTGGCGCCTCTCCCGCATCTTCTGTAGGTTTCCCTGTTTCTGTATCAAAATCCAAAGCCGGCTGGGTATATTTCAATTCAGTAAGCGTTTTACCATCCTCACTTTTTCCATACATTCTTTTCCAGCCGATTCTATTCCAATATTTTTCTGAAGTATATGTGCATTCGCCAATTGCCATTTTTAATGTGTTGCCCTCTGACTGGGCTTCTTTGGTTGCATCTATTAAAGCTGAAATATATGCTTGCTCTGCTAATCCCTTTCTGCGATTTCTCTTATCTGTTACGGCATAGCCTACAGAATAAACCGATTCGCCAGTCGCCTTGCCATTTTCATCCATCATTTCTAATTGGCCGCCGGTAAAAGCTGAAACTAATTTGCCCTTTTCATTCCAAACAGTCATAATCCTATATTTATTGTCTGGCTGTCCAGATGCTGTATGGCCATCAACTGCATTTCGTAAAATTTCTTCCGGGTCAACTTCTTCTTTGCCAAATGTTCTTTCGAATAATTTTTGAACATCTCTTAATTTTGGATCATCGCCTCTCTCAATAGTCTCTATGGTATATTTTTTCCCTTCTATTTCAATGGTGCAGTTAGCTTCTGTTTCATTTGATCTTTTAATATCCTTGCTTTCTTTCTGCAACCTTTTTATAGTTTCCCAAGCCGGCTGATTTTCTTGCAATTCCTTTTGCTCAGCCTGGGCTGTTTTTACTGCATCTGCTTCTTGTTTTGATGAAGGAGTGCCAGCGCCGTATTCGGCTTCAAAAGCCATTTTTTGCAATTCCTCAGACATCTTTTTTTGTTCAGATGTCTCTTTTTCAGGATTTTCCCCTGTTTCTTGTCTTGGCATAAGTTTATTATTTAATAATAATTTATTTTTTCTCCTCGATTTTTCTTACTCTTTCTTGCTGTTCTACAATATAATAATGTTCAAAATTACCCCCTGCATTGCGCCAAAAATCATCCATCTGTTTTTTTAATTCCCAATAAGGTTTATTTTTAATCTGGTTTTCTTCATTTTTTTTAAGAACTCCCTGTTCTTCTGGAGACAAATTTTCCACAAATTTATCACGCTTTTTCTGCCATTTATCTTGTATTGCCTTATTTTTATCTCCTATTTCCCAATAACCTTCTGGTATCGGCACAGCCTTTTTAATTTTTATTCCAATTTTATTATAAATTTTAATTTCATTTTCATCAATGCGAAAAAAAGGTATTTCTGCCAATTGATCTTCCAACTTTTTATATTCTCCTTTTAATTCTTCAAATCTTTTTTGTTCAGCTTCATCAACAGGCTTTGTGGACATTGTGTCAACATCTCTTAAAAGCCTGTCTATATATTTATCAAAATCTTGATCTTTTTCTTCTTCAGAAGCGGCAAAAGCCATGTTAAGCATTGAATCCATCTCCTTGGGCGTGTCTTCATTAACCCAACTATTATATGCGGCAGTACCAGTTAATTCTCTTTTAAATGCAGAATAAGTTATCCAGTCTTCTGCGCTTTTTATTGCATCTTTTTCTCCTTGAGACAGAGCTTCTACATAATCATTCCATCTCTTTTCGTCTTCTTTATTAGCATCAGGAAGTCCTTCTTCAAACTTTGATTTTCTTTTCAAGAAAATATTTTTTTGTATTATATTTGGTTTCTTAGGCTCTGAATTTTCAGTCATTAATCTAGTCATTAAACCTATAATCTTATTTTCTAAATCTTCGGGATCTTCATTATCATTTTCATTATACAAAGAACGCAACCTTTTTGATGCTTCTATAAGATTTTTCATTTCCGCCACTCCATTTATTTGCCTGTCTTGCTTATCGGCTTCAATTTTGTCTGCCATTTTTAGAAGCGCATCCGATAGCTCTTTTTGTGCAGGATTTTCTTCATGGTTTTCTCCTGTTTCCTGTTTTGCCATAAGTTTATTGTTTAATAATAATTATTTTTCCTTATAAAAAGATTTAGTGAATGTAAGCAGTTTAGTCGGGTCTCCTTCGCCAAAAACTCCTGGAATTCCATGGCCGGCCTTTTTAAATCCCTGCTGTGCTAAATTATCGTCTTCATTTTCTGCGCTTATTGTTATTACATTTCTATCTTTATCTCGCGCAATTTGTTTTATGGCTTGCAATAAATTATCATTAGCCTTTTTATCGCCCTTTTTAGCTCCAGTCCAAAATACTGGCAAATCATTGTTATATATGCCCTCTGCATATATGGCAAAACTTTCCGGTTTTCCGTCTGCTCCGTTTATTGCCAATGAATGCCCTTTTAAAATTACATCCACATTTGGATTTTGCGCTAAAAGAATATCCAGGCAAAGGCGGAATTCCTCAAATCTTTCAGGGCCGTAAATTTCTTGCGCCATTGTTAATACCTGATCTTTATTTTGAGCTGTAATTTCTGTCGTATTCTGGGCACTTTCATTTTTTTGTCCAGGCTCTTCTGAGGCATCCAGATAGTAAACATTTAAATCTCTGCCCGGCCCAAAATAGTCTTTTATCGGAAGGCCCTCTTTGAATCCTGATTTTTTATACATGCTTACAGCTTTTTTTGAGACAGACCAGTCATCAGTATCTATTTCAAAATGGTCAGCTCCCCTCGATTTTGCCATATCTTCTGTCCATTGCAAAAAATATTTTCCTAAGCCCGTCCCCTGCGCCTTTTTGCTCACAGAATACCATCCCATTCCCATATTCATATTATGTTTTTCTTTGTCTAAGGAATCTCTTGTTGCAAAGCCTGCTCCTCCTTGAATATCAGTAGAATAGACCCCTGTCATGCCTAAAGGATTGTCTTTTGCATCAGTTGCAACATAATATTCTGCGTTTATAAAACCAGGAATTCCAGACTCTTTCTGGCTAAAATGTTTTTCAAGCGTACTTTTTAAATTTTCAAAAGAAACATCATCCCAAGAATCTTTTAAACTTTCTAATGTGCTTTGAGCTAATTCTCTGGTTAGATATCTAACTTTGATTTCTATGGTTTCCCCTGATTTTTCGTTTTTCAGACTATGTTCAAACAAAATATCATTTGGATTTTCCAAATATTTTCTGATTTCTTCCTCTGAAATATTACCATTTGCCATTCTTGCATTTCTTTCTTTTTGACTCTCCCTTGATGGTTCTGCATTTTCCGCCATTTTTTGCAATTGCTCAGAAATTGCTTTTTGCTCTGGTGTCTCTTTTTCAGGAGTTTCTTCTGTTTCTTGTTTTACCATAAGCTTATTGTTTAATAATAAACCTTTTAATTTTAGCTTATTCTATTATAAATGATTTATCAAGAAAACAAAACCGCCATTTAGGCGGTTTTGTTTTATGTGCCCTTGCCGAGACTCCGCTAGGTCGGGAACTCCTGCTTCGACGGGCGGAAATATTTTCCTCCCGACCCCTCCTTAGAGTTCGAGTCTTGTGCAGCAATACCAATAAAAAACAACCAGCTTTCGCCAGTTGTTTTTTATTGGTGCCCTTGCCGAGACTCGAACTCGGAACCAATTCCTTAAAAGGGAACTGCTCTACCAATTGAGCTACAAGGGCATGCCAGATTTTGCTTTCGCAAAACTGGAATTTTAAATTTCTATTTAATTCCACAGAATTACAGCTATGTAATAAGCGGTTCTATTTTTAATTTTAAATAATATTGTGTCGCTTCGCGACTTATTATAGCTTATAATCCTTCTTTTTTCAACTGCTCTAACAGCTTTTTTTGCTCTTTGGTCAGCTTTTTCGGGGTTTTTACTTTTAATTCAATATACAAATTTCCTCTGCCAAATCCGCCAAAACGAGGTATTCCTTTTCCTGAAATTCTTAAAACTTTCCCAGATTCTGTTCCTGCGGGAACTTGCAATAAAATATTCGTTCCTTCTAAAGATTTAATTTCTATTTCATCACCCAAAGCTGCCTGTGAAAAACTGATTTCTGCCTGGCTGAACAAATCGTCTCCCTTTCTCTCAAAAACAGGATGCTGTTTTACAAATATTCTTGCAAAAAGATTTCCTGGCTTTGCTCCTTTTTTCCCTGCTTCTCCTTTTCCGTCGACTCTTATAACCTGGTTTGCATCAATTCCAGACGGAATATGTATTTCAATCGTTTCTTGCCCTTTTATTCTGCCTTCTCCTTTGCATACATTGCATGGCTTTTCAGGAATTGTTCCCTCGCCCTTACATTCCGGGCAGGTTGTCAAAGTTGTATAAGATCCGAAAACTGTTTTTCTGACCTGCTGAACCTGTCCTGTTCCTCTGCATGTAAAACATTCTTTTATTTTTGTGTCTGGCTCTGCTCCATTTCCCTGGCATCTTTGGCAGACAACCTGTTTTGTCAAAATTATTTTTTCAACAGATTCTTTTAATGTTCTTTCCAAAGGCAGTTCTATATCAACTTGTATATCTTTTCCTTTTTTAGAGTCTTTTTTTGTTGTTCTTCTGCCACCTCCAAATCCTCCGCCAAAAAATTCTTCAAATATATCGCCCACATCTGAAAAATCAAATTCAACATTTTCGCCCTGTTGCCTGTTTCCCCATGCCCAATTGAAACCCTGTCCTTCAAAAGGATTTCCTCCAGCTCCGCCTTGATCAAAAACTCGGCCATACTGGTCGTATTGAGCGCGTTTTGTCTTATCTGAAAGCACCTGATAAGCTTCATTTATCTCTTTGAATTTCTTTTCATCACCGCCTTTGTCCGGGTGATATTGGTGCGCCAGTTTATGAAACGCCTTTTTTATATCCTCTTGTGACGCATTCTTCGTCACTCCGAGGATTTCGTAGTAATCCATTTTGTCGAATGTCTAATTAACCTAATTATACTAATTGACCTAATCAAATGCCAATGACTAAATTCTAATGCCTAAAATTTTTGTAAATTAGATATTAGAAATTAATATTTGATTAGAATAATTAGAGCAATTAGAATAATTAGAATAATTATTTTTCCTCCGTATATTTTCCTTCCTCTACTTTCGGCTCCTCGCCATCTTTCGGTTTTTCATCTCCACTAGCTGGCGGAGCTTGCTGTTTGTATAATTCTGCTCCGATTTTCTGAATGGTTTCAGATAATTCCTGTGTCTTTGATTTAATATCCTCTATATTATCATTTTTCTGCGCATCTTTCAAAGCGCCTATCTTGTCTTCAATTTCTTTCTTGTCTTCTGGCTTTATTTTTTCTCCTGCGTCTTTCAAAGTTTTTTCGCAGGTATAAATCAAGGCATCTGCGGTATTTTTAATTTCTATTACTTCCTGTTTCTTTTTATCTTCTGATGCGTGCGTTTCCGCATCTTTTTTCATCCTTTCAATTTCTTCTTTTGAAATTCCAGATGAGCCCTCAATTCTTATCGACTGAATTTTATTCGTTGCCTTGTCTTTTGCAGAAACATTTAAAATTCCATTGGCGTCAATGTCAAAAGAAACTTCAATCTGCGGAAGCCCTCGTGGAGCTGGCGGAATTCCGTCTAAAATAAACCTTCCAAGAGTTTTGTTGTCTTGCGCCATTGGCCTCTCGCCCTGCAAAACATGCACCTCAACAGATGTCTGGCTGTCAGCTGCCGTAGAAAATACTTGATTTTTGGCAGTTGGCACAGTAGTATTTTTTGCAATTAAAATTGTGTTGACTCCGCCAAAAGTTTCAATTCCCAATGACAAAGGAGTCACATCAAGCAACAAAACATCCCTTACATTCCCCTGCATAATTCCACCTTGCACAGCAGCCCCAATTGCCACAACTTCATCAGGATTTACTTCTTTATTAGGTTCTTTTCCAAAATATTTTTTAACTTCTTCCTGAATTTTTGGCATTCTTGTCTGCCCGCCAACCAAAACAATTTCATTTATGTCTTTTGGCTCAAGTCCCGCCTCTTTCATTGTTTTCTTTATCAAATCAATTGATTTATCAATGTCTTTGCCAACCATATCTTCCAGTTGCGCCCTTTTTAATTTCAAAAGCAAGTGCTTTGGCCCTGTTGCATCAGAAGTGATAAACGGCAAATTGATTTCTGTTTCCAAAGAAGAAGACAATTCAATTTTTGCCTTTTCAGCAGATTCTTTTATTCTTTGCAAAGCCAAATTGTCTTTTTGCAAATCAACTCCGCTGTCTTTTTTAAATTCTTTAACAATCCAATCCATAATTTTCTGGTCAAAATCATCTCCGCCCAAATGCGTATCTCCTCCTGTGGCTTTTACTTCAACGGTATCTGCTCCAACATCCAAAATAGAAATATCAAAAGTTCCCCCGCCAAAATCATAAACCACAATTTTCTCATCTTTCTTTTTATTTAATCCGTAAGCTAAGGCAGCAGCCGTTGGCTCGTTTATAACCCTGTCCACTTTAAATCCTGCAATTTCTCCTGCAATTTTTGTAGCTTTTCTTTGCGAGTCGTCAAAATATGCCGGGCAAGTAATAATTGCTTCAGAAATTGTTTCTCCAATTTTTGCTTCTGCATCTGCCTTTAACTTCTGCAAAATCATTGCAGATATCTCGGCTGGGTTAAGCCATTTATCACCCATTTTAACATCTACTCCGCCGTCAGCTGATTCTTTAATTTCGTAAGGCAGTAATTTTTTGTCTCTCTGAACTTCCGGGTCAGAAAACTTTCTTCCAATCAATCTTTTAACAGAAAAAATTGTATTCTGCGGATTTGTAACAGCCTGTCTTTTTGCCAAGACCCCAACTGTTCTTTCTCCTGTTTTTGAAATTGCAACAATAGACGGAGTTGTTCTGGCTCCTTCCTTGTTTTCAATTATCTTGGCCTCGCCCCCCTCAACGATAGCCATTGCACTGTTTGTTGTTCCTAAATCGATTCCTAATATTTTTGACATAATTTGAAATTTGAAATTTACAATTTGAAATCAATTTGAAAATAGAAATCAATTTGAAATTTACAATTTGATAACTTTATTTACTTTTTTTTATTAATTTTATTTTCCAAGATATGGATTAACTAAGGACAAAAAAAGTTTTAAGGATGAACATTGATTTCCACCGACATTACAATCTTGTATTCCGTTAATAACTTGATTATTAGGTGCAATGTTCTGAGTGTATTGACCCAGCCATTGATAATCTCCTTTAGGGTCTTTTTTTGAAACATCAACTAACGAGTAGTAAACCATCTCGTATGAACTATCAGTAATACCTGGAATATTTGCGTTTACATATTGTTTTGTAAGTACGTAGCAACTACTATTATTTTGGTCATAATGATTTTCGTAAGATATGCTTTCTATTTTCATACTATTTGTGTCCTTTTGTTTATTCTTATAATCGTCAAAATAATTTTTTGCATCTGTATCGCATTTACTGCTCAAAGTTGTTATTGGAGTTTGAGCTGATGTATCAACTATGGTCTGATTATCCTGTGTCTGGCTATTTTCAAGAGGACTACTATTAGAACTTTTACCAAGATAATAAACACCAACAAGCACAACAAAAATTATTATACCAAAAACTATAACGATAGGAATATAATTTTTTTCTTCTTCCATAGATTTTATTTTTAATTAGTTATTAAATTTTTAATTTTGGTCGTTTAAATGTAATAATTGGTGATACCTATTCCCTTCGCCCGTTTTATATCCTCCCTCATTGATTTTTATTTCTTTAAAAATTTGCTGAACGCGCACAACTTTTATTCCATTTTTTTCAAAAGCTTTGATAGTTTCGGCTTCTTCTTTTAATTTCCCGTGAACAAATATTTTTTCATATTTATTACCAACCAACTCGCGAACGACATTTCTAATTTTTTCACTATTAAATTTTTTATCAATATAGTTTTTTACCCCAGATTCAATTTCTAATACATTCCGCTTTTTTGCAGATGAAGAACCGCCGATATATCCAATTGGATTTGAACTACACTGAACCTCTACATGAATAGCATTATCAACGTTTTGCCTATTATTGAGTTTAACTGCTAAAATATCTACTTCATTAACACCAACTTTTAGATTTTTAATCACAAAATAACCCTTAGAATTGAGCCAGTCCGAAACAATATCTTCTATAATATCCATAATTTTATTTTTTAATTATTTAATAATTTTTTTACTAAATTTATTGGCTTTGCTCCGGCAATATGCATTGGTTCTCTTATATCCAAATTCGGCTGGATGTGTGATTGCGTCCTAAATGATATAGTCATAACTCCTATAACCTTGTTTGTTTCTACATCTATAAGCGGACAGCCACTATTTCCCGGATTGCTTATCGCATCAACTATAAACCAATTTCTAGGATAATTTGTTTCTGTACCATCCCTTTTGATATTACTTATAATTCCTTTGTTTACCACAAGTGTTAAACCAAACCCGTCATTTATCAACTGAGCAGCATACGGAAAACCGACAAAATAGATATCTTGACCTATTTCAATTCTATCTGAATTTTCGTCTAGCTCTAATTTATTTATTTTAAAACCATCAATCTTATCTAATTCAGTTTTATTTAATCTAAAAACAGCTATATCATTTTTGTCATCTTTTTTGTTTTCAAACAAAGTAATCGGTATCCAACTATACATTTCTACTTCTTTCTTTATTTCCTTTATCATTACATTTGCTTTCAAACTTTTCTTTTGTTCGTCAGTAAGACCATTATAGACGTGTGCTGCGGTTATTATTTTCCCATCATCATCAAAAATGAAACCGCTACCGATAATTGTTATCTGATTTGGATTAGGGTTAAATCCTATCGCTACGACTGAATATTTTATATCTTTTATTTTTTCTTGTAATGTTTTTGCCATAAATTTTTATTTTTAATTGTTATTTTTTATTTGCGATTTTGCCGTAGTTGATTCTGTTTTATTTGTGTCAAATGTAGGAAGTTCTTTTTCTAGTCCAAATCCGAAAAAATTAAACTTTTTAATCTCGGGCATTATTATAATTATCATGCCCCCAACCGTGATAAGTAAAAAAATTACTATAGTATTGTTTATTTTATTAAAATCTAAAATTAATCTGTATACTAAAATAATAAAAATAGTTAGTAATGCTAAAAATGTAATTATTTTTCCTAATCCCGTGAAGATATTTTTTATGTTCATTTTTTTATATATTATATTCCCAGTATGGTTGCCATTATTTTGAAATTTTTATCCCTCAAAATTCGCTGTGGCTCATTGCGGGATAAGTGTTCACTTCGTTACCCTTACCTTAGCGACGCGAATTACTTTTCCGTTTAATGTGTATCCGCGCTGGATTTCCTCAACAACCGAGCCAGTTTTCGCGGAGAACGGGTCTCCGCTGTTTTCATTTGGAATTTGGATTTTGGGATTTGTAACTTCCCCAATCGATTCCATCAAGTTCGGGTCGAACTCTTTATTTATGACTTCGATTGGGGTTATTCCCTCTTTTTTTAATAAATCTAAAAATTGTTTTTTAATCTGCGAAATTCCTTCGTCTTGAAGATGTGCTTCTGCCAAATAGATATTATCCAAAATCGGCAAAAAATTTAAAATCAATTCTTCGTTGGCATATTTTGCCAAATTTCCAATCCTTTCCATTTCATCTTTTTTATAATTCAAAAAATCAGCGCGCTCCCTTTTCCAGCCATTGAGATACTCGTCACATTTCTTTTTTAATTCTTCCAATTCTTTTTCAAGCTTCTCTTCTTCTTTTATTATTTTTTTATCTTCTGCCATAATTTTGCGAACTAAGTGAGCAACCCAGCCCTCTAAGCTATTGATATTATTTCCAGCATAGAGGGCTGGGTAAGTCTCGCTATCGCTCGCTTATATTTTATCTGGAAAGTTTGAACAAATATAATCTGCATTTATTTCTTTTGCTTTTTCAATTTCACCTGAATCATTTGCTGCAAAAACAAATACTTTCAAACCCATTTTGTGCGCTTTTGCAACAAACTTGCTGTCTATGCGGTCTACCGGAACATTTACTGAATATGCTTTTATTTTCTTTGCAAAACCTAAAAATTCTATCGGGGGAATTACATTGCTTAAAACGCCTATTTTTATTTCAGGATCTTTGTTTTTTAATTGTTCAAGCTCATTATGATGATAAGAAGAAATAATAAAATCATCATAATTCCAGCCATTCTCCTCAATATATTTTTCAATTATTGCCCTAACTTCCATTGCAGTATTTTTATCTTTAACCTCAATGCATAATTTCACTTTTTTATCTACAAAATCCAACACCTCTGTCAAAGTAGATATTCTCTCTCCTTTTTCCATATTAAGGCCTTTTAACTCGGTTAATGTTTTATCTTCAATACGTCCTGAACCGTCTGTAGTTCTATCAACTGTTTCATCATGCATTACTACCACTTCCCCGCTTTTACAGACATGAACATCAAGCTCTATCATATCAGCTCCCATATCTATTGCCTTTTTAAATGCCAGAAGAGTATTTTCCGGCTCATAACCCATCGCTCCCCTATGTGCAACTTTGAGTGGCATATTAAAATTTTTCTAATTCTTTAATAATTTTATTAATTATATCAATGTTTCTGTCGTAGGTCATTCTAGATGGCCCAATTCTAATCAAAATCTCAAATAGGTCATCTTTTTCTGGTTCGCCAGAGATTGTTAAAGCTGAAGATGTTTCTGATAAAGACTTCATTAGCTCTTCTGCTAATCTCATTTCCTGTTCAATTTGTTGGTGAGCTGTCCTAATTTGTCGCACAATAAAATCTGAAAAGACCTTTTCACGTTCATTAGTAATTTTATCAGCAAAATATTTATACGCCTTTTTTGTAGGTACTCTGCCGGCTGACGTATGAGGCTGTTCTATATACCCTTCTTTTGTCAAAACCTGCAAATCATTTCTTATTGTTGCCCCGCAAACATCCAAATCAGCCACTTTTTTCAAAGCCTTTGAGCTTATAGGTTCAGCTGTGCTTATGTATTCTTTAATCAAAAAATCCAATAATTTTTCCTGTCTTTCTGTTATCATACCTGTATATTATAAAATTGTCAGTCCTGTGTCAAGAGTGCTAAATAATAATTGTTGCAACCCCACACCAATTTCAGTCGAAATAATGATATGCGGAGATGGAAAGGCGAAGCGCCTTCGGCTGTCATTAATTATAATCCGAGCTTAAAGATAAAATTGGTGAAGGGGTTTCGCGGCGGCCAAGGCAAATATATTCCGCCGCTCAAAATAAAAAGCCCCGAAACGATTTCTCAGGAGAGATTTCGTTTCGGGACCTGCCTGATGTCGCTGTGTACATGTAGTCATCCGACCTTGTCGTATTGATTGATCACGTAGATACGGGACCATTTGCCGTCCAACGGGATGAACTTGACCGCCAGCGCGACACGATTCGCCGTATCCATTGCTTCCCAATAGGATTTGGCGATAGCTTTGATGTCGCCCTCGATCGGCATAAGGCGCGGTTCGCCCGCGAAGGACGGCAGAGGGTCGCCGTTGCCCGTGTATGTGGAGATATAGAAGCCGAACCCGGGTTCGATGTGGTCGTATGTGTAGAAATGCCTGTCGCACGCCTCGCCCCACAGTGATTTGCGAAGAATAGCCAGCGTGAAAGATACACCTTCGCACTTTCCGCTTGGCCATCCGCGCCTGAAACATATTCCCGTAATCCGGGGTGTGAAGTTAGGAACATCGGGCTCATACTGATAGCTGAAGAGCCCCTCGCCCGCGTACTCGCCCACGCCCAGGCCAAAGGTAACAACCTTGTCGGTCTGTTCGCCATTGCTTACCACAAAGTAGCCATGGTCTCTTTCCTTCATCGCGTTGTAGATAATCAACGAAGGGTCCTTCATCTTGGACGGATCGGCCGGCTCGGTGAATACCCGGCCGGTTGCGTCATAACTCAGAACGCGATTACGGCTATGGTCGCTTCGCCCCTCAACGCCGTAAATTTGCACTGCGTTCTCGCCAGTGTTATCCATTCCCAGCACGAAAAATCGGCCGTGGTAGGGATTCTCACTGAAGGCGAGCATATTGGCTTGCGCCTGCAGTTCGGGTCGTGTCGTCATGTCGTTTCTCCTTATTTTCAAGTTGCTGTCTTGCCACTGAAAGCCGCGGCCGCTCTTTTTTGACCTTGAATTACCAAATGACCTTCAACTCTTTATATTTTGGTTTGGGCTCCGACTTTGCAAAAATTTTTAGCCAGAATACTCTGTATATGCCTCAAAATTTTTGCTTCGTCTCGCCTTCAAACCAAAGTAAAATAGTTTGGAAGACATTTGGCAACTCAAGGTCTGTGAATATAAGATTACCTTTTTTTATAATTTTGTCAACCCAGTTAAATAATTTTGCCAGAGGCAAAATTAACGCGAAGCGTTATTTAACCAGGGTCAATTATTTATAAACAAAAAATCCACCTTTATTAAGGGTGGATTTTAATTATTTTTTATTTGCCGTTGATAGATAACATATCAATTTCAAATATCAATGTTGCGTTCGGGCCAATTACTCCGCCGGCTCCCTGCGCCCCATAAGCTAATTCTGGAGGGATTGTCAATTTTCTTTTTTCCCCTACTTTCATTCCTACAACTCCTAATTCCCAACCTTGTATGACGCTGTTTTGGCCTAAAGTAAATGGGAATGGCTGGCCTCGGTCAATTGAAGAATCAAATTTTGTGCCATTTTGAAGCGTGCCTACATAATTTACTGTAATTGCATCGCCAGATTTAGCTCCCTCGCCTGTCCCCTGTTTTAAAATTTCAACTTTCATTCCTTGGATATCATAATTTTTAGAAGTTTGCTGATTTGGGCTTGATTTCATCTGAGCCAAAAGATAAACTCCGACAATTATTATAATTAATACTATTACTGCAACTATTATCGTTATTATTTTTTTATCCATTTTTATTTACCGAGCTTATATTAGAAATTATTAATTATTTTTATTAATTATTTCAAAAATTTCGCTCATTTTTTAAATTTTAATTGTTAGACTTATTGTTTAATAAAACTTCTACTGCAATTTTCATCTTTTGGCTGCAAATTTATAAAAATTTGTCGGCTTGTCGTAAAGACAAACCTCCTCGTTTTTCCAAATTTTCGCTTCAAAATCTGGAAATTTCGCTACGAATTTTATCAAACAACAAGTCTATTATATCACAATATTATTAATGCAACCTGTGGATAATTAAAATAAATTTTTATAAATGAATCTTTTTACAGACGGCCAAGAAAATGCCAATGGATGAGCAGGAGCAAAAATGATTTTGTTTTTTCCGTAACTTGACCTTGCGTTCCAGCCGGGAAAAACCATCAAATCAAACGGAGTATATATTGAATAAATATCCACCTTACTTTTTTTGACAAAAATTTCTAATTCTCTTAGTAATTTGCTGTGTGGCTGTAAATCGATTAAACCGGGCAGATTCATTATTTTAGCCAAAGAGCTTCCTTTATGCGGACTGCATAATGTAAATAGCTTTTTTACATTTTTGTTCTTATAGTATTTTAAGTATGTTAATGCGATAATTCCGCCCTGGCTTATTGCTACGATATTGATATTTTTTTCTTTTACATTTTCAGCTATAAATTCTGACAGATCTTTTGCCGTAACTTTAATCGATGCCAGCCCATATTTGTTATCATAGCTAAATTCGTAAAAATTATTAATTCCTTTTTTTCTTAGATATTTAATTATTGACTGATATTGTTTTTTATCACCGGCAAAACCGTGGATAAATAAAATAGGATCCATATATTTTTATTTTACCACACTTCCTGGCAAAATTTCTTTGTCTGGATGCAATAAAACAGGACTGCCATTGTCTGACGGGCCTGTACTGAGGGCTTCGACTGAGCTCAGCCGAATGTCCGGAGCCGAAGCACACAAAATCATTCCCTGCGATTCTAAACCTTTTAATATGCGTGGAGCTAAGTTATAGGCAAAAGGACATTCTTTGCCGATTAATGCTTCTGGAGCGTAAAATTGCGCTATTCCAGCAATAATTTGACGCCTATCCTCGCCAAAATCAACCTCTAATTTAAGCAATTTATCTGACCCTTCAACCCTTTCAGCTGAGAGTATTTTGCCTATCCTTATGTCTATTTTTTTAAAGTCATCGAACGTTATAATATCCATATTTTATAAATTTAACTTTGTTTGTAAAAAATACATCACAGACTGCTCGCACCCTTCATTTGAAAGCTATATAGAAGGCTGTAAAATCTTCAAAATTTATTGTTTCCATTTTGTAATTCTATTTACTGCTATTTCCATGCCAACATCCCTTGGATTTTTATTTTCTTTAATGCTCTTTTGCATTATAATCCTGACATTTTTTTTAATTTTTTTCTCTATCGTATCCATCATTTTTTTAGGATTATATCCCCTATATTCAGCATAGGAAGAAATTACTCCGCCGGCATTGGCAATAAAATCTGGTACGATCCAAATTCCCTTCTTGAGAAATTCTTTTTCAATTTCTTCTGACATTGGAATATTTCCCGCCTCAACAATTACTTTGGTTTTAATTTTATCTTTATTTTTGTCATTTATAACATTAGTAATGGATGCAGGTATTAAAATATCTGTTGGAATTTCCCAAAACTTTTCAGCTGTAATTTTTTCCCCAAAAGGATAATCTTTCAAAGTTTTTTTATCCCTTATAATTTTTAACATTAATCCTTTGTCAAAACCGTCTTCTTGAAAAATTGAAGTTTGGGCGTCAGCCAAGGCAATAACTTTTGCTCCCATATCTGTCAAAAATATATATGCAAATGTACCGACATTGCCAAATCCATGAATAGCCACTTTGGCGCCTTTTATATCAATTTTAAGCATTTCTGCGGCAGTTTCTGCAGTTTTTGCAACCCCGAATCCTGTGCTTCCATATTCGTGAGGAATTCCGCATTTTTCTTCTTTCTCGCCAAATAGTTTCATACAAAGATTAGCTGGTTTTCCTGTAGCCGACCTCCAATTCCCAGTTGCCTCAACAAACCACTGCATTTCTTTTTCTCCAGTATTCACATCGGGAGCTGCAATATACTTTTTAGGAGTAAGTAACTTGATAGACCTTGCAAAACTTTGGACAAATTGTTTTTTTAATTCAGGGCTTCCTCCTTTCCAAATTATTCCAGCTTTAGCTCCGCCAAAAGGCAGATCTGCTAAAGCATTTTTAAAAGTCATCGTGCGGGCCAGTCTGAAAACTTCTTCTGCCGACACATTGTCTGTCATTCTGATCCCCCCTTTTCCAGGCCCTAAAACAGTATTATCAATAACTAAAAAACCCTCCATTTTTAGTTTAGGGTCATAAATATTTATTACATATTCCGGGCCAAACTCATCTTTTAAAATTTCCATATTTTCAACTTGATATATATTTTGAATTATACTACCTTTGGGCAAAATCGCAAATGTCTTTAAAATCGCAATACTGGCATTGCCAGCCGGGCGTAGGCTCAAATTCCGAATTTTTTATTTTTTCTATTTCTTCTATTATTTTTGATTTCTGATTTTCCAAATCCGTTTCAGAACCCAAAAAAGAAGCAATTTTCCCGTCATCCAAATAATAATAAGAAAGCTCTTTTGGTTTTAAATGCAAAACTTCTTGGGCAGCAATTTGATAAATCAAAAGCTGTTCTTTGGCATCAAGATCTAATTTATCTTTTGATTGGCCTGTTTTGTAATCGATTATGGAACATAATCGTCCTGAGGAGCCATCTGGCGACGAAGGACCGCCTTTTAATTCGTCTATTCTGTCTATTACTCCATATAGCGTATACCCTCCGATTTTTAAATTAAATGGCATTTCCAAAGCTGCGTTTCCGTTAATTTTCAAGATTTTCGGCGGATTTTTAGAGAATTGGCTATAGAATTCTTTTATTATTTCTTTTCCTTTCTTATAATAATCATCTTTTTGCTTCTGATTTTCATACCACTCATCAATCCAATTTTTCTCATAAATTTTTTCTAATTCTTTGAAATTTATCATTCTGGTATTCTGCAGAATACCAGAATGCTTTTTATCATCATTAAATAATTTTTCTTGAATCGGCTTTTTATCGTCATTCGCCCACTTCAAAAATTCATCTAAAGTATTGTGCATTGTTTTTCCAAAAGAAAAAACAGCTTTGCCACGTGTGGGCACTTTCAAAATAAATCCAAATTTATATTGCAAAGGGCATTTTTCAAAAGCAGCCAATTGGGAATAAGAAAAATGAGCCGGCAGATATTGCGGTTCTATTTTTGTTTTTAATCTGTCGGCGGGTTTTAATTTTTCTGCCAATAATCCTTTTTGGTCATTGGTCATTGGAGTTTGAGATTTTATAGTATATCCCATTTCAGCTAAAAATCTTGATATTTTTTTCTTTCTTTGGCCTCCATAATCATCAGCTGAAGTAAAATAAAGGCCATGTTTCGCTCTTGTCATTGCCACATAGCATAATCTCCTTTCTTCCTGCAAATGAATATCACCTTTTGGCTTTATGTCTTTAATTAAAGCATCTGGCAATTCAATTGGATCTTTTCTCTGGTCTGTTGGAAATCTTCGGTCAACCATATTTACTAAAAATACATATTTAAATTCCAAACCTTTGGCTCCGTGAATTGTCATAACTTTTATCATATCTGGGCCAAGCTCCGGATCAAATTCAAGCTTGCCTTCCTCGCCAGATTCTAGTTCCAGATTCATTTCTTCCATAAAATTCTTTAAAACCGGCTCAATTGCAGATTCCTCGAAGGTTTTTACTTTTTTATAAAATTGGTTCAATAAATCTATTTTTTCTTCCTCATTATTATGGATTAAGTGCTTTAAATATCCTGAATCTTCTAAAAATAATACTAAAATCTCTGAAACGCCTTTTTCGCGCGCCATCTGGCTGTGCTTTTTAATCAGGCTCAATACAAATACAACTTTTTCCTGAGTTTTTGAAGAAATGCCGGGAATTAACGCCAATTCCTGCAAGGCATCAAAAAGGGATATTGTTTTTCTCCTGCAAAACTGGGTTATCATTGCAATGTCTGCATCTGAAATTTCCAAGAATGGCAGATTTAAAATCCTGTAAACAGCCGTTCCTTCGTGATAATTATCTAAAAGCTTAAAATAAGAAATTACATCTAAAATTACAGGCTTTGAGTACAAGCCCCGAGAAGCTAAAAACTGATACGGCAAATTTGCCCTTTCTAAAGCTTTAACAAAAGGAATTGCTGAATCATTCGCCCGCACCAAAATGGCAAAATCATTATATACTGCCTCTTTATCTTCCTTTAAGATTTCCAAAATCTTCTTTAAAGTCTGCCCTACTTCTCCGTCTAAATTTTTAGCATGAATATGCTCTATAATCCCCTTCTCTTTTGTATTGGATACAAGTTTTTTATTTATTTTACTGACAAATTCCAGCCTGTCCGGATCATTCTGTTTTATAAAATTATATGATTGGTCCAAAATATTCTGAGACGACCTGTAATTCTTAATCAAAGATATTTTTTTGGCTTTTGGAAAATCTTTGCTGAATTGCACAATATTTGAAAAAGAAGCTCCTCTCCAGCGGTAAATTGCCTGGTCGTCATCAGCACATACTGTCAAATTGTTTGAGGGATCGGCCAACAATTTTATTAATTCGTACTGCGACCAGTTTGTATCCTGGAATTCATCAACTAAAATATATTTGAATTTTTCTCTATATTTTTTTAAAATTAGAGGGCGTTTTTTAAAAAGTTTTAAGCAATAATTTATCAGGTCGCCAAAGTCAAGCGAGCTGTTTTCCAATAAAATCTGCTGGTAAATATGAAATGCATTGGCAACTTCCATAATTCTTTCAGTCTCTTGGTCTTCTGGGCCGTCATCTCTTGTTTTCAAGCTGTCAGCATACTCTAAATAATTTTCAGGCCGAAGGTCCTGGTCCTTGCAATGGGAAAAATGAGAAATCAACGCCTGTATGAATTTTGTGGGATTTCCCAATGCCTTATAATATTTTAAATCAAATTTGTCTAAATTTTGGCGGGCTAAAAGCCAGCCTGAAGTATTATCTAAAATTTTAAAATCTGGAGGCAACCCGATATCCAATGCATTTTCCCTTAAAACTCTTTCGCAAAATGAATGGAATGTTGAAATCCATAAATCAACATATCCGTATTCCAATAACTTATCTGCCCTTTCTTCCATTTCAAAAGCAGCTTTTTCGGTAAAAGTGACAGCTAAAATTTCTTCCGGTTTGGCTAATCCTTTTTCGATTAGATTAACTATTCTTTGGGTTATTACGGTTGTTTTACCTGTTCCTGCCCCTGCAACAATTAAAAGCGGCCCTTTATTATGGAGTACCGCTTCTTTTTGTTCTTTATTTAATTTCGTTAGATCCAAAACCATATTCATACATATTAACCTTTTAATTTTTAATTTTCAATTTTCATACAGAATTAATTATTTTATAATAAAACGAGCGAGAGGAATAAAACTCCTCTCGCCCCTGTGTCTTGGCTAAGATGAAAACCCGGTCGGGGCGAGGAAAAAGGTTTGAGTGGAACGCCACTCTGTATGATTTCATCTGTAGCCAAAACTAACTCTTTATAACAAATCTTATTAATATGAGTCAATATTTTTGTAAATCAAAAACCGCCTTTTAGAGCGGTTTTAAGTATGGCGAAGTCGGACATCTCCAAAATGAATTTTATTTAAAAGTATTTTGATGTCCGACATCGTAGCCAGTCAGCGAATTTGTAAACCCTGCCAGAAAAATATAGCCATGACATCATTATTATAAGCATTAATGGCAGAAAAAATGAGTCTGTTAAAAAGTTATTAGTAAATCCAGTAGATATAGTTATAGCATCTTGCACTAATGATTTATTGACTATAACTGTAGCACTGCTATTTTGCGTGCCTCCTTCATTGCTAGTTGTTGTCGTATTGTTAGTTATGGTTGTCTTTCCATAGTTAAAATTTTCTAAAGATGCAACTTGCGCCTGATATGCCATAGTGATTGTCTGGCCGGCATTAATAGTATTTATATTTATGCCAGATATTATATCACCGCTGTAATTAGAATTTGTATTTATTACTAAATTTCTTTTATAAATAAGATTGGCGGGTAAAATATCCCGAATTGCCAAATTGTGGACATCTTGGCTGTTTGCATGCAAAGTTATAGCAAAACTTAAGATATCAGATGGCTTGGCATTTATTGATGCCTGCCAAATTAAATTTTTAGAACTAAGATTTATAACCTGCTTGTTAACAGTCAAAATGCCATTTCCATAAGAACTATAATTATTATAGTTTACATAAATAGTCGTGCTGTCTGAATTTGAATTTCCATAACTGTCTGAAACCGTAAGGGTGCAAGTATATATTGCCTGATTATTATAATTATTAATTGTATAAACTGGCTGAGCAATATTATAATTTGATAAAGTTCCGCCATTGCATGTCCAAGAATAATTCATCGAATATCCATTAGGATTATAACCAGAACCTTGCAAACTTGCAGTAGTTTGCCCTGAAGTTAAATATAAATCAGGCCCGGCGTTGGCAGTTAATGCATTATTTGGTTTTGCGGAAATAAAAGTCATATCCTGGCCATAAACTATTCCATAATTATTTTGCGCAACAGCTCTAAAGTGGTATGTTGTATTAAAATTCAATCCTGAAATATTCTGGCTGATTAAACCGGAATAATTTATTGTTTGTTGAGTTGTTTGATATCCATAGCTGGTCGTTGTTCCCCATTGAAAATAAACAATAGTACTGCCATAATTTGTTAGGTTAGCATTAAGAGTAACTGAATTATTTTGGATATTTGTAGCAGAATTAGTCTGTGTTTGGGGCGCACTTTGAGCTAAAGTCACTGTTCCAAAAGAAAAACAAAATATAGCTGCGAATAAGAATAAAAAGCTTAATTTATATGTATATGCCATATTTTTTATTGTTTACCCAGTTAAATAAAATTCTTCGAATTTTAATTTTTAGCTTTGCCAAAAATTATTTAACTGGGTAAAGTAAATTTTATTGTCTATCCCCTACATTATTACCAATTTTAGGAATGTCAAGTCTTCACCCAATTTTGGATGAAGATTCAAGCTTTCACGAATTTTTTTAACTCATTTATGGTTTGATCGTAAGTTTCTCTATCAACTGGATATGGAGTGGCATCTTTTCCGCCATGGGCAAAAGAATACCGGGCTGGATCTTCATATGAAGGCTTTGCCCCGTAAATTACTTCTGCTACCAAAGCCAAAGCTCTTATTGTTTTTGGCCCCACGCCTTGAGTTGCCAATAATTTTTCATAGTTTTCCGGCTGTTGGTCGCATAATCGCCATAATATTTTTTCTAAATATTTGCTTTTTGAAAAATCTTCTGTCACAACAGGATGCCAGTTAAATTCCTTATTTTCTAGATTTAACAAAGTAAGCTGTTCTTTTCCCTGCCTGCCGGCAGGCAGGCTTTTTGATATAGAAATTGTCTGTGACAATGGCGTATAATATTTTCTTAACAAAGTAATATCTTTCATCAAGGTATTGAAACTTTGTGAAACTAATTCTGTGGACAACGACCTGTTTTCTTTGCTTTTGTTAGCTGTCATGTTCAAAACCTCTTTTATTTTCAAGTCGCTGGTAATTCCTGAATGAGGCTCATTTATTAAATCTTTTACATTATCTGAATACCAATGATATCTTCTGGCCGACTGTTCCTGAATGTTCATTCCCTGCTGGACAACTGTCCACGCCCCATTTTTTGAAAAGAAAAAACTATGATGATAAATGGCAAATCCGTCCTGAACCAATGAACTGTCAACTTTAGCCGCCATTTTAGAATTATAAACCAAAGCATTGGCAGATTTTTTAGGAAGGGCTATTCTTTCAGCCCAATTTATTATCTGCTCAGGAGTTTTTAACGAAGTTTTTCCTTTTCCTCCGCAGATAAAAATTCCAAGTTCTTTTTCTGACCCGCGGATTGCTTCTTTTAAAGCCGCTGTTAAAATTGTGGTTAAACCTGAAGCATTCCAGTCAAAAGCCAAAACAGTTCCCAATGACTGAAACCACACAGGATCTGAAATTCTTTTTATAAATTCATCCGGACCCTCTTCAGCAATTATGGCATAAATCATTCTTTTAGACAGCAAAACCATCCTATCAAAAAGCCACTTCGGGCACTTCCCATAATCTAAGGTAAAAGTCGCTATCCCCTTGTTAATCATAAGCGTAAATGCTTGCCCCGTTAAATTTTGCCCGAAGGCAAATTATTTAACTGGGGTTGCTATGCCTTTATTAATCATAGCTTATTTTACCAGATTTATTGCAGATAAAGAACAAGTTATTGTTTGAGATTCGCGAAAAAGGAATTAAGGAGATTTCCTTTAATTATAATGCTTGACGCTTTTAAATTATTTAATTGCTCATTATATAAATTTTGGCAGTCAGTTATCGGCAAAGGTTTTTTGTCTGGCAGAGACTTGCAGGAACCATTTTCGAATAGACCGTCTTCGTTTGCCTGGTATAATAAATTTTGGGTTAAAATGGCGTCTATTCCGCCAGAAATATTTTTAAAATGCGTTTCAACGGGGTACCCTTTGGGTCCTTCTGTATTTAATAAATCCTGTCCCAAAATGGTTTTTGGCGGAACAATTCCCAAAAGATTTGCTATTGTAGGATAAATATCCAAATGGCTGCTAGGAATATTTATTGTTCCTTTTAAATTTGTATTCGGGGTTAAAATAATCATTGGCACCTGGCTATTAGCTAATTCTGGCAAAATATCCTGGTTTAATGCTTCTGAAATATTTGTAAAACTGCCGTGGTCGCCCCAAATAAATATTAAAGAATTATCATATAAGCCGTCTTTCTTAAGGCCTTCTATAAATTCGCCAATTGCTTTGTCTGTATAGTGCATACTCTGTAAGTATGCTATTTGCATCCAACCAAGTTTTGATTCAGATGGAATTTGCAAGGTTTGCAGGTCTTCAGGCAAAATAAACGGAGTATGAGAACTCATTGTGATTACAGTTGCCATAAACGGCTGTTCTAAATTTTCTAATTTCGGCAATGACTGGGAAAATAAATCTTCATCTCCTAAATCAGAAGGACCCTTGCCAACCGGCCTGGTTATAACATAATCATTTAAATCAAATGCTTTCTGGTATCCTAATTGAGGATAAATATTTGACCTGTTCCAGAATGTCGGCACATCTCCGTGAAGAGAATATGTTTTATAGCCGTTATTCACAAGAAGCTGAGGCAAGGCCGAATATTTATTTTTAGCATAATTGATAAAAGCCACATCATCAGGTAAAGGATATAAAGAGTTTAGAGTGCAAAATTCCGTATCGGCTGTATTGCCAGGGCCCACTTGAGCATAATAATTATTAAAATATAAGCCAGTTTTAGTTAATTGATTTAAATTAGGAGTAATTTCCTGACCATCAATTTTTTGATTGATTACAGCATTATCTAAGGATTCTATCTGGATAATTATAAGATTTTTTCCTTTTTCTGCTCCAAAATATTTTTTACTTTCCTGCACAGGCAAGCTGCTTTGCTGTGGCTCTTTACTATCTGCGAATGACGCTAAAAAAATTTTATCGTTGTCCGTGATTAAATTGCTTCTTAAGGCATATTTGAATGTGTCTTCAATAAAAAAATTTATAATACCCATTTTACCTACCAGTGATTTTAAATCATATACATCTGTATAAAGACGGCTGGTATTCCCCCATTCTTTTTTTTCTGCATATAAAAGATAATTATATCCAAAAAATACTATTGCCATCATTGCCAGAATAATTATTATTTTTTCCCATTTTGGCAAAATAAATTCTGCATATTTCTTTTTTGAAATTATTATGAATACAATTGCAACTATCAATATGTTAGCAAAAAATAATAGCAACTCCGGAGTTACTAAAGTTTTAATTGTGCCCGAAACGCTGCCTGCCTGGTTTAAATATGCTATTGCCGAGAATTGCAAAAAACTTTGAGAATATCTGTAATATAAAAATTGCGCAATAAAAATAAAGGATATTAAAAAAGAAATCAAAAAAAGATATATATATTTATATTTCTTTGAAAAAAGCAAAGATGGGCCGTAAAAAACAATTCCTAAGGCAAAAGTAACCAAAAACAATCTGACAGAATATGCTTTTGAATAAATATCAAGCCATATATTGAATGCTTGGTTTTGTATTACAAACAAAACTGCCAATATCAGCGGCAAAGATACAACTTCTATATAATCTATCAAACTGCCAGTATATTTTTTTACATTTTCAATCTCTTGATTCATTTTTATTTATATCAAGCGAACGCGTTTCACCTGGTTTTAGATTCCCTATTTTTATATTGCCTATGCGGACGCGTTTTAATGAAACAATCGTATAAGAAAGCTCGTTTAACATAACTCTGATCTGATGCTTTTTGCCTTCATTTAAAATCACTCGAAGTTTTGTTTTTCCTTCAATTTTTGCCTTGGCTGGAAGCAATTTGCCAAGAACCTGCGTCTGCATGCCTGACTGAAAAATTGTTATGACGCCATGCCGCAGCGGCTCTTTTACAGAAACTAAATATTCTTTTTCAAATTTTTTAGATTCAGATAAGACTTCTCTGGCGAAACGGCCGTCATTTGTCAAAAGCAGAAGCCCTTCTGATTCTTTGTCCAATCTTCCTATAGGATAAAGCCCTTTGTTCTTCCATTCAGCAATTACGCTTGTCTTGCCTGATAAGTTTTGTGTTGCCAGCCCTCTGGGTTTGTAATAAGCTAAATATTTATATTCTTTTGGTTTTCCTTTTATTAAAACATCATCTTTTTCATTCACCATTGTCCCATTATCAATACGCTTTCCATTAATAAAAACCAGTCCGCTTTCAACGAGCTTGTCAGCTTCCCTTCTGGAAGCCAAGCCCTTGTCTCTTAAATATTTATTAATTCTTATAGGATATTCTATAATCATTTCTATTTTATTATTTTAATATATCAAAAATTGCCCTTTCGGGCAATTCTTTTTGTTAAGGAATACCCTTCGGCATTACTATGCCTCAGGGTCTTTTCCTTTTCATTTATATTTTTATAAGTAGCGGAAAAGAGCTGCGGGACTTGGATTCGAAAAGTTGCCCGAAGGCATTGCCTCGCTTCGCTCGCAATTCGGGGGCTTGGTTCTTATACAAAGTCCGCACTAAGATCAATTTTGGATATCAGAAGACATCCAAAATTGCTCATGCTGCGGGACTTGGATTCGAACCAAGATACCAGCCTTCAAAGGGCTGTGTCCTACCATTAGACGATCCCGCAATGTTTATTGTTCTAAAATAATAACATTTTTTTATGTTTTTTTCAATATTTGTTTTATTTTATAATGTCGCATAATAAAAACCGCAGTTGCGCGGTTTTTATTGCATTATAGTTTATTTTATTTGCAGACAGTTTGAGCAGAAGTACATTTTGTTGTTCCTAATTTTTGATTTTTATCTATGCATAGATAATTTCCATCCGTCAATTGGGTTGAAACGCAATAATTTTGAATTCCTGCAAAGCACGCTGGATTTTTCGCTCCTTGCTTTGTTAAATCGCTGACAATTCTTATTAATTCCAAACCATACGATCTTTTTTTAGGACCATTCAAAAATCCATTTCTACAAAGCGAAGAATAATTATTATTATTAGTGAAATATAATGTTTGAGCCTCAAATCCTATTTGCTTCATATCGTTATTTATGGTCTGCATCTTTATCAATGGTAAAATAACATCCTCTATTTTTTGCGCAGCTGCCGGAGCTTGAACTGTTATAGGTTTGTTGAAATTAGAGTTAGTTAAATTTAATTTAACCTCGACTTGTACATTGGATGATAAAGCTGAACCGTAATAAGATTGTAAAATTTTGCCCAAATCAATTGTTTTATCAATTTTTGCCTGATAAAGCATATTATCTTTTTTACCAATCCACATTTCCATATTTATATTTCCTATCGAATCTATAAAAGTGTTTGCAACAGCTTGCACCATATTTTTGGTTAACAGGTTAGAATTATTAGCTGAACCCTCTGTCTGCGATCCTGATGATTGTTGTAATTCTATCTCCATTATTTTGCCTACCAAATCTTTCAATTTATCCTTATCTATTGTCGTTAAATAATGATATGTATCCTGACCGCCTATAGTTTCATCATTTATTTGTTTAGTAACAGAAAATATATTTTCTGTTACTAATAAATCCTGAAATTTTTTAGTCAATTCAGAGCTGTTAATTTGTATTTGAGAAAGTTGTGAAATATCTATTCCTGTCGTTACTTGCTCTCCGGTTGCTTGTGATAATGCTTTTATAGAATCTTGGTCAATTTTAAGCCATTTTCCTTGAATCTTGGAAATATCTAACCCAGGATAAAAGGAGGATCCGGCTGGAATTGTAATTTCATTGATTTTCAAATA
The DNA here is from genome assembly GCA_903923535.1 of Candidatus Staskawiczbacteria bacterium. GTDB lineage: Bacteria > Patescibacteriota > Minisyncoccia > Minisyncoccales > Staskawiczbacteraceae > XYD1-FULL-39-28. The sequence goes on from CAIXXY010000056.1 coordinate 48,874, forward strand.
AAACACGTTGCCAATTGCTGCTATACTTACGGTAGCTGTAACTGGAGAAGCAGATCCCGGCGTTGTTAAATTAACTGTGAAATTACCATCTGACTTTGGGTTATTAGCATCAGTTATATCTGTTTCGCTATTAGTATTTAATATCAATTTCCCCTGAGATGTTTTAGCATCACTATTTGTGGCATCAATCTCTAGCTGCATTATTGTATGAGAAGACTTAACATCTTTCATATTTACCATCATATTGTTGATAACTTTTTCCGGACTCGGCGCGCCAAATAAATTCCCTGGAAAAGTTAAAATCTGGCTCCATGAAAGATTTTGAAATGGATTCCATGGAAGATTTATATATTGGCCGGCAACAAAATATCCTGCTCCACCCAATACAACAACTATTATTAAAACCATTAAAAATTTTAAAAATGTATGCGATCTAACTTTTGTTCGAGGCATATTGCTTTGCGGAAATTGAGGCTGATATTGCGGTTCTGGCTGTCTGACAATTTGCGGCTGAATCTCTATTTTTACAGCTTCTAGTTGAGGTTGCGGTTGTGCTTGTTTTGGCTGTGTTGTAACCTGAGGCTGGACTTCTTGCGGCTTAACCTCTGTTTTAGACAAATCAACAGCTTGCGGCTGGGGCTGAGGTTTTTGTTGCGACTGCGCTTGAGGCTGATTTAACGACACGAGAGCATCGCTTACCTCTACCTCTGTCCAGCCATTTTTATATAATAAATCGCGGGTCTGGCTGTCTGTCTGGCCAGCATCTCTTGCTTTTTTTATATAATCTACTAATTGTTGTTCTGCCATAATATTTGAATTATGAATTTAGTATTTTGAATTTCGAATAGAATTTATAATTCTAAATCCTGACTTCAGAATACTGAACTCATTTAATTTATTTATTATACCATAATGTCAACTCTTCACCCTATTGCGGGCTGTGGATAAGTGGATAGACATAGATAAAAAGTTTTCTAACAGACAAAAAATAATTGTGAAGGGTGAAGAGTCAAGTCTTCACCATTTTCTAATTGTGGATAACTTTTGTATAAAAAAAAGTCGCTGGCCCCAATCAGCGACATAGCATAAACTTGGAACAACAGAGCCGTTGCAGCATTACTTCTTGCAATTGCAAGAGCTCTTCAGGCACCTCCCATCTTTGGTGACAACCCTCTGGCCCTTCGACGGGCACGTCATAGATCCATTTCCATTCTTTCGAACTTCTTCTTTATGGGGGCAGCGCGGCTTAGCCATAGAATATTCCTTCCTTTGTCAAAGGTCAGTTTTCAGTTTAATGTTAGCACCACTGATAAGATATTATATTATAAAAATTGATTTGTCAACCTTTCTCCTTTTGGATCAAAAAGATTAAGGATTAATAAAAAAAACCTGCAAGATACAGGCTTTTTTATTTAGACTCTTAGTTTATTAAGATTCTAAATGTGTGATATTTATTATCGCCAGTTCTAAAGGTAATTGGGCAATGGCAGAATATTTAATCTTGTTTTCAGCATCAATAAAAAATTCCAGCATATTCTGCAAATCTTTTTGTGCCAGCCCGGCTGTCTGCACCTTCATTTTTTCAAGCTCCTGGCTGGATAATCCGGAATTATGCAGATTTAAAAAATTTGGGTTTATTTTTAAAAGCAGCTGCTGACGTAGGTAAAAAACCAATGTTTTGGTGAATTCCTGCAAATCAACTCCGTTATCTGTTATTGAATTCAAGAATAAAATAGCATCTTTAGTATTTTTGGAAATAAGGCAATCAACAAATTTAGAAATCTCGCCAACTTCTACAATTCCCAACAGCTCTTTTATGTCCTCTGTTTTTATCAAGCCTTTTCCTCCTGAAAAACTAAGACATTCATCCAGTAAAGATTCTGCATCCCGGAAACTGCCTCTAGAGTTTAAAGCAATCAAAGATAATGCCGAATCGTCAAACTTCACATTTTCCCTTTTAGATATGAATTCCAGTTTTTTTATGATTTCTGGCACCTGTAATCTTTTAAAATCAAATTTCTGGCATCTTGATAAGATTGTGGGAATCATTTTATGCGATTCTGTTGTTGCCAGCAAGAATACTGCGTGAGCCGGCGGTTCTTCCAAAGTTTTTAATAAAGCATTTGCCGCATCTTTTGAAAGCTGATGGCATTCATCTATTATAAATATCTTATATTTTGATTTTACTGGGGCAAACTTAATCCCCTCTCTCAATTCCCGAATGTCATCAACCCCCCTGTGGCTGGCGGCGTCAATTTCAATTAAATCCATTGATTTTGCTCCCATAATTTCTAAACATGAAGAACATTTGTCGCAAGGTTCAAATTGGCCTTCTTTCCTGTTTTCGCAATTAATCGCTTTAGCAAACAATCTGGCAATTGTTGTTTTTCCCGACCCTCTTGGACCGGAAAACAAATAAGCATGGGAAATATTATTTCCTTTAATTGAATTGGTCAAAGTTTGCACCACATGTTCCTGCCCAATAACCTCCCCGAACGTCTGTGGTCGATATTTTCTATAAAGTACAAGATTAGTCATGGTTTTATTTTTTATTTTTTTGAGTATAAATAGCAAGCAAATCAAGGGTTGCGACTACCCTTTTCTCTAATTGACCGATACTTTTTCTCCTTTCTTCCACATTATCTTTTGGAATATCACCCACTTTAATTTCATTTAAAACATCCCTAATTTGACGGACTAAGTCGTTAAAATTATTTTTTTCCAATAAAGCTGAAAGGGTAAATAATTTTAGACTCTGGCTGGAATGGATTGCATCGTAAAATTTATTGCCTTTTCTTAATTTTCCGAATTTCTTCCCAAAAACAGAGCCGTATTTTTCCCCCATTCCATCGCGCCAGGCATAACGCGCCTCATTATCATCGCCGAATTTATCATAAACATAAGGAATCTTAAGCCATTCAGCTAAATCATCGCAAATCTTTCTGATGCTTTCCTCTGCGTCGCCGAAAACAGAAAAATCAATTGAACTAATATCATAATCTATCCCCGGCTCTTCCTTTACTAAAATCGATTCTATTTCTTTTTCCACTTCTATTTGTTTTTCTGTATCTTTGGGTTTTTCTATTTCGGGCGGGAGTTCAGTTTCAGTTTTTAATTCATTGGTTTCTAAAATCGGCTCAGTTTCTTGCTGTTTTGTTTGTTCTGCTTCCGATTGTTCGCCCCTTATCTCATTCATATTTTATTTCTTAAATACTATGAACTTACAGCCTTCTATATATTTTCTATATGAAGGGTGCGAGCTGTTTATGATGTTTTTCAACCATTATTTATTTTATCTAATTGTTGTTTCTATTTCTTGAAAACTATGAATTTATATCCGCAGAAATTCCAGACGGCTGCCACTAAGGCTGCAAAAATTATACTTAATTCTGTCCAAATATTAACTGAAATTCCAAACTGCGAACCAATAATTTCTATCGCACAATAAAATGAGCAAACATTTAATGCCAATCCGACTAATGCTACCCCAAAAAACTGTACTATCTCTTTTTTAATACCATCTTTTTCAGGTTTTTCAAATGCCCAATGCTTGTTTGTCCAATATTTTATCAAAGTAGCGACAAAAAATGAAATTGCCTTTATTGTTAAGGAAAACGGCGCAAAAATTATTAAAAACTGAAAAACTTTAATATCAATAACATCGGCAAACGATCCCACTAAAACAAATTTTCCTGCCTGATGTACAAATAAATATTTTTTTCCAATTAAATCTGCCAGCCATAATCCGATTATTGAAAGTATGGGTAAAATAATTAAAAAAATAAAGCCATATTTCCCAAAAAAATCTATTGCAATCCAGGCCACTGACAACCCGCAAATTATTGCAAAAATTATATCGTTCCGTTTCATATTGATTTAGGGTATCATAATTTTACTTTTTAGGAAAGTTTTAGTAATATAAGAATATGTCAAATCTAAAAATATACAATACGCTTACTCATAAAAAAGATCTGTTTAAACCAATCAAAGGCAAAAAGGTAAATCTTTTTGTCTGCGGACCTACTGTTTACGATTATTCGCACCTAGGGCATGCCAGAAATTATATTATTTTTGATTCATTTGTAAAATATTTAAAACATACGGGTTTTGATGTTTTTTACCTGCAAAATATAACTGACATAGATGATAAAATTATAGCTCGCGCAAGAGAAAAAGGAGTCGCGCCAAAAGATTTGGCAGTGGCATTTGAAAAAGAATATTTAAAAGATATGAAAACATTGGGAATTGACAGCGTGTCAAAATATGCCAGAGCTACAAATTATATAAAAGAAATAATCAGCCAGATAAAACGCCTGCAAGATAAGGGATATGCCTATAAAATTGATGGAGATGGAATTTATTATGATATTTCAAAATTTAAAAATTATGGCAAATTAGCAGGCAGAACAGCCCTTGGAGCAGAAGATGCTGTTTCCAGAATAGATTATAGCAAAGACAAAAAAAACAGAGGAGATTTTTGCTTATGGAAATTCAAGCAGGAAGAATTGGAACCCTCATGGAAAGCTCCTTTTGGCCAAGGCAGGCCTGGCTGGCACATAGAAGACACTGCAATTACAGAAAAGTTTTTTGGGCCCCAATATGATATTCATGGCGGAGCAAGGGACTTGATTTTTCCGCATCATGAAGCGGAAATAGCGCAGATGGAGGCTATTTCAGGAAAATCTCCTTTGGTAAAATATTGGATGCATGTAGGTTTTTTAACTGTTAATGGCCAAAAAATGTCAAAATCTTTGGGAAATTTTATTATAATAAGCGATTTTTTGAAAAGATGTCCGGCCAATTATTTAAGATTTTTTGTTGTCAAAAATTTGTGGTCATCACCAGTTGATTATTCTGAATCTATATTAATAGAAATAAGATCTGCAGTTGAAAAGATAGAAGAATTCGTAAGAAAAGTCAAAAGTCAAAATGCAAAATGCAAAAGTTCAAGGCAAAATGCAAAATTTATAAAAGATTTTAAAATAAAATTCTATAAAGAATTAGAAAATGATTTCAATACTCCAAAAGCATTTGGTGTAATGTTCGAATTTATAAATAAAATAAATGCGCTTTTAGACCCTCCTTCGCATAAAGTTTCGGATGGGCAAAGTAAAAATTTGATTTCTAAGAAAGAAGCTGATGAAATTTATAAATTATTCCAGGATATTGATAAAATTTTTGGAATTATTAATTTTAAGAAAGTAAATAGGGTGATTCCAGGTGGAATAAAAAAACTTGTAAAAGAAAGAGAGAAATATCGCAAAAACAAAGATTGGCAGAAAGCAGACCAGGTAAGATTACAGATTGAAAAACAAGGATTTACCGTAGAAGACACAAGCAACGGACCAGCAATAAAAAGCATTTAAATAAAGCGGGCCGGAACTCATGATGGGAGTCCGGCCCTTGGACAATGTTGATTTGTTAGTTTGAGATGATGCATTATAACGGCAGAAGGAGCTACATCATCCCTGTTTTTAATATTGCATATTTCCTTAAAAAAAAGCAATAAAATAGCCCACCTGTATAAGCGTGGGCTTTTGTGTTTTCCTTCCTCGGAAAACCTACTAGTTACTTTCCGCCTCGCAGGACGGACAGCGCGAGGCTTGACGCCATTGCGGGTCGGGATACCCGCATTCGGGGCAATAATACTCCCAGTTCTTGAGAACCGGCGGGGTCCTTGCCACCGCCGTATGCGCCAACTTCCTTCTAGGCGCTACTCCGCGATTGCGGAGCGAGCCGAGAATGGTTCTGATGTCACTGTGACACCAGACTCCAAACAATGGCAGAGAAAACTTCCCCCGTCTCGTTCGGAAAGCTTCACTTATTGCCTTCCTCGAAATCTCCCAGCCGTCCCTCACGAGAATCTCGTGAAGTTCCTGTACCATCTTTTGTTTCCGCATCCGTTGTTCTCCTTTCCACTATTCCGCCGATTGAACGGGGCTGATGGGCAGAGTTGTTGCCGAGGCCGATTTTTCCGGAACGAACGAAATCACAGTGCGTCCGTCACCAACCATACACTCAATGGCCAAATGATATTCGACTTTCACCCACCGAAATCCTTTTCCACCCCAACCACTCAGCGGGACGACAACTGGCGGAGACAGCAGGTCTTTCATTTTCGGTTGCTCGACAAGCGGATCGACTCCCCTGCTCAATGCATAGGTTGCAGCCAACATCCCGCCAATAGTGAGGCCGAAGCCAATTACCAGTAGTAACACCATAAGTAACACCATAAAATCCTTCATTGTCTTTCTCCTCTTCTTAAACGGTTTTGCCAAAGGCACCGCTCACAAGCCTTTTTTTGTTTTCAAGTTACAATTACCTATATTATTAATTATACACCCATTTAACCTAATTGTCAAGTCTTCACCTTTTTAAATATAAAGTGTAAAATGAAGCATAAAATTTAAACACAAGTTTAACGCATTATAAAATAATCATAAAACTAAAGGTGAAGACTCAAGACCTTGCCCTCCTTTCTTGGTTTTGATAATGTAACTATATAAATTGCTCTAATTATTCTAACTGCTGTAATTGACCTAATCAAATACAAAATCGAAATGTCTAATGCCTAAAACTGTTTTAGAAATTAGAAATTGATATTTGATTAGAATAATTAGTATAATTAGGTTAATTAGAATAATTTTTAAAGATGACTAAAGAATTACCTGATAAACTTCCCCCGCAGAATACAGAAGCAGAACAATGCCTGCTTGGTTCTTTGATGTTGGACAAAGATGCAATTGTCAAAGTTGTTGATTTTATAAAGGCAGAAGATTTTTATAAAAGCAGCCACCAGGATATTTATCAGGCAATGACTGACCTTTATGAAAAATCAGACCCTATTGATATTCTCTCTGTTTCATCCAGATTAAAAGAAAGAAATAAATTAGAAGATATCGGAGGTTCGTCATATTTAACTTCTTTAATAAATACTGTGCCTACCGCAACCCATGTTTCCAATTACGCAAAAATCGTCAGGCAAAAAAAGATTTTAAGAGATTTGATTTCAGCCTCAGAAGAAATAGGGCTTTCAGCTTTTGATGAAGCAGAAGAAGTTGATGTTTTATTGGATAAAGCCGAAAAAACTGTTTTTGGTATCGGCCAAAGAAGTTTAACCCAGACATTTTTGCCGATAAAAGATATACTTTCAGATACTTTTGAAAGGTTAGACGAGCTTTCAAAATATGCCGGCAAATTACGAGGAGTCCCGACCGGTTTTGCTGATTTGGATAAAATTTTAGGAGGCCTGCAAAAATCTGATTTGGTAATTTTGGCCGCCCGCCCTTCAATGGGAAAAACCTCACTGGCTTTGGATATTGCAAGAAATATAGCTGTTTTGGAAAACAAGCCTGTTGGACTTTTCAGCTTGGAAATGTCAAAAGACCAGTTAGCTGACAGGCTTTTGGCGGGCTTGGCCAATATTAATTTGTGGAATTTAAGAAATGGCCGGCTTACATCAGACGATTATTCAAGATTACAGCACGCCATGGGAAGCCTGTCTGAAGCTCCTTTGTATATTGATGATGCAGGTTCTGTAAATATCTTGCAAATAAGAGCTATGGCAAGAAGATTGCAGGCAAGCAAAGGTTTATCATTAATTGTTATAGATTATTTGCAGTTAATGGAACCGATGAACAGATTTCAATCAGCTGTGCAACAAGTTACAGAAAATTCCAGAGCCTTAAAAATACTGGCAAAAGAATTAAATGTACCAGTGCTTGTATTATCTCAGTTATCCAGAGCAGTAGAATCCCGCGTTCCGCAGATTCCAAGACTGGCTGACTTGAGGGAGTCTGGAGCCATAGAACAAGATGCCGATGTCGTAATGTTTATTTACAGAGAAGATAAATACAATGAAAATTCATTAAGCAAGAATGTGGCAAAAATTTTAATTGAAAAACATAGAAACGGTCCGACCGGAGGCCTTGATTTATATTTTGACGAGCATAGAGTAAGCTTTAGAAATTTGGATAAAAATGATTATGTTGGCGGAATTGAACAAGAATAAAAGGTTAATGCATCGCCTCGATTGAGGCAACAATGCAATCGATATATCATGCCTCAATCGATGCATGAATTTACTCGCTTGCTCGCAAATTCATGGATTCAATAAACAAACTTACGGAATTATTTAGAAAATTTCCAACGGTTGGCTCAAGGACAGCCGGCCGCTTTGTTTATTACTTGATGAAATTGCCCAAAGAAAGAATAGATGAGTTAACAAGCGCGATTCAGGAATTAAAAAATAAAATAAAATTGTGCCAATTGTGTTTCCAACCCTTTGAAGCCAATGAAATAGTCAGCGGGTCTCCGAGACCCGCTGAATTGTGCGCGATTTGTTCTGATACAAGGAGAGATAAAAATTTGCTTTGCATAGTTGAAAAAGAAACTGATTTATTATCAATTGAAAATACTAAAAAATATAATGGCTTGTATTTTATTTTGGGCGGAACAGTTGCAATGATGAGAAAGGAAGATATCAGCCAATTAAGAATTGAAGAATTAAAAAAAAGAGTCAAAGATGGAAATTTTTCTGAAATAATTATTGCATTGAACCCCACTCCGGAAGGACGAACAACTTCTGTTTTAGTTGAACAAACTATAAAAGAAATAAATCAAAATTCAAAAATTACACATTTGGCAAGAGGAATTCCCGTCGGCGGAGAGTTAGAGTATACTGATGAAGAAACTTTAGAATCCGCTCTTGAAGGAAGAAAATAACCAGAGTCTTACAAAACCTCAAATGTTTGAGGTTTTGTAAGACTGATGTCGCACAACAAAACAGTACCACCTCTACCGCATAATAAGAAAACGTGAACTATAACATCTTACAAATATACAAGCTTGTATATTTGTAAGATGTTATAGTCGGGAATAATATAAAAATAATGCAATAAAATACTCCTACGCGTCGGAGGGTAGGAGTATTTTATTTTTAATTTACTGATCTTATTTATCTGGTTGAGAATTTTTTGATTTCTGCGATTCTTGCTGAAAGTTCTTTATCTGATTTATATCCTCTGCGGATTTTTCTTTTATCATCAAACCATTTTTCAATCCCAAAGAACATTCCAGATCTCCACATTACAATGCCAATTAGAGTCAATAACAATGGCAATAAGAATGAGTCAGTTAAGAAATAATTAGTCAAGCCGGTTGAAATAGCGCTGGCTCCAAGAACCGAACCTCTTGTAACAAGAACAGAAGCTGCTGTTACAGGAATGTAACTTGATTGAGAATTTGTTACATAGATAGTGTCATTCAAAGTTGTAGTTCCGTAAGAAAAATTCTGGGCTGAGGCCACTTGCGCCTGGAAAGTTATTGTAGTTTTCTGACCAGCAAGAATAGTATTTAAGTTCAGGCCTGTCATAATGTCTCCTGAATAATTATTAGAAGCATTATTAGTCCTTGCAACAACCATCTGGTTCTGATAAGTCAGATTGGCAGGCAAAGTGTCTTTTATATAAACATTCTGGACATCCAGATTTCCTGAATTCTGCAAAGTTATCATATACATTAAAGTATCTGACGGGTCGGCATAAACCGAACTTGCAAATCCAGTGCTTTTAGTAAGGTCTCTAACTGTTTCAGTTATAGTCAAATTGCTGTTTGTATAATTATTATTTTGACAAGCATTGTTGTAGCATCCATTAGCGCAGTACTGAATCAAGTTTTGCTGATTTCCGCAAGAGTCATACCAATATAAGCTGTTTCCAGAACATCTCTGTTGATAATTTGCAGTGCAGGTGCTGTTTATGCAAGCCCCATTTGAACATCCGTTAGCGCAATACTGAATCAGGCTTCCTTGATTTCCGCAA
>CAIXXY010000057.1 GCA_903923535.1 Candidatus Staskawiczbacteria bacterium
CAGAAGTAGATGTACTTGCCTTTCCATTCCTCGGGGATCAGCTCGGTGTGGGCCAGCAGGTAATCCAAGACATTGGCGTTGAGCGTGAGCTCTTTTTCCAGCTCTTCTTTGAGCTTATTGCCTTCGATGCACTTGCCGTCTTTCTGATTCGGCGAAAGATGGAGCTTGAACTTTGCCAGGTCCCACTCAAAACTTCCGTCTTTCTTGTGACTCTCCACCTTCCAGTCATCGGGGACGAAGGGATCCACATCGCAGTCGATGACGTGTCCAATTGCGACAATCTGCGACACCCCGCGCACGACATCCAGAAAATCGGGCTGCATATACCGCTCGCGGACATCTTTGGATAACTTGAGCCACCACTCAAATTGCTCGAGGGTGAACTGGTTATTACGCAACTTCTGTAATTGGTCGATTTGCAAACCAGCCAATTTGACCGTGTCTGCGCCGATAGATGTATCCATCGTTTTTCTCCTTGTTGTTTAGACCGCTACCACAGCAGTCATACCCAAAAAATGCCGACTTTATCTGCATCTTCTGGCTATGACTGCTAAATCGCAAGTAATTTATATTATAAATGTGCTAATTTCACTATATATTAATATTAGCATACTATCTTAATCTTGTCAAGTGTTTTAAAGTAAAATCTATTATTTTTGACGGCCTGTTTTTTTTCAGGTTGTCTGCATCTATTATCAGAATATCATACTTGTTAAATTGTTTTATTATATCACTAATTTTTGTCAGCGCTGGATTGCTTGAAATATTTACAGAAGTTTGGACCAATGGCTTATCTATTTTCTTTAATAAATCATTTAAAAATTTATATTTTGGAATTCTTAAAGCAATTGTATTTTTATCAACTCCATAAAGCTTCAGTCCTTTTTTTCTTTTTAGGACAAATGTATATTTGCCTGGCCATTTTTTATTTAATATTTTTTCATGTTCTTTTTCAATGAAAGCCAGTTCCTTGGCCATTTTCATATCTTTTATAAAAATTGGCAAAAGTTTTGATTTTGACCTTTTCTTTATCTTATATATTTTTTCAACTGCTTTTTTATTTTCAGCATCTGCCAAAAATCCATATACAGTATCTGTGGGACAAACAACAACTCCGCCATTTTGCAGAGTTTCGATAACTTTATTTAATGTTTGTTGTGATGGTTTTAAAATCATCTTCTCAAAATTATTCTAATTATTCTAATTGCTCTAATTGACCTAATCAAATGCCAATGACTAAATCCTAATGACTAAAATAATTTTAGAAATTAGACATTAGAAATTAATATTTGATTAGAATAATTAGTATAATTAGGTTAATTTTTAATTCCCTTTTTCAAAAAATCTTCCATTTTTTGAATATCTTCTGGATTGCCAAAATCATGCCAATAATCGTTTATCTTTTTTATCTTCACTTTTTTTCCAGCAGCTAAAAGAGAAATAACATCGGTAATTTCATATTCTCCTCTTTCAGATTTTTCAATTTTAGGAAGCTTGTCAAAAACTTCGGGAGTAAATTTATAAAGTCCCGCATTAATTAAATCCCCCACAAATTCTTTTGGCTTTTCAATGATTTTTTCCAAAAAATCATCTCCATCTTCTTTACCCTGAGCCGCGTCGAAGGGAATTAAAACTCCATATTTTTCAGGATGCTCTTGCTTCAATCCTGCAATATAACAAAATTCATCATCTATATTCATAGACTTTAAATCTTCTACAGAAAAAAGATTGTCTCCATAAACATAAAGAAAATTTTCATTTTTAACTATATCTTTAACGCATTTTATAGGGCAGGCAGTGCCATATTCTTTTTCTTTAGGACCTAGAATATCACACTGATTTACAAGAGTGATTTTAAAATCATTTTTCTCAATTCCTTGCGGCGCTTGATAATCTTCAATAAAACCGCCCATTAATTCAACTTTAAATCCAACAACCAAAATTATTTCCTTGTATCCAGCCATCAAAAGATTATCAATCAAATATGCCAAAAAAGGCCTATTATTAACCTCTATTAAATGCTTTGATTTGTCTTTTGATAATTCTTGCATGCGGGTTCCTTGTCCCGCAGCAGCTATCACAACTTTATTCAACATAATCTCTAATATTCACAAATTTGGCACGAATATCACTAATTTAAAACTCTGCGATATTCAAGCTGTTTGTGTCTAAAATTTACAATAATTCCTAATTTTAATTTGGTTGATTCTAAATATCTTAAAACTTGTTTTACATCATCTTGGGTAATAACCCAAACCATTTTCGTTTCTAAAACAATTTTATCGTCAATTATAAAATCAATAAAAAATTCTCCTAATTTCTCTTCTTCAAAATTTACATCAATCTTTGCTTCTTTTTTGTATGAGATGCCTAATTCCTTTAATTTAATTTCTATAGCTCTTTGATAATGTTTCTCTTGATATTTTGTTCCTAATTTATTATGAATTTCAAACAATACATCCATCAACATATAACTCAGTTCGGGATAAATTATCTTATTCGTGTCATTTGTGAGTTTATTCGTGATCATTCGCGAGCAAAAAAGCTTTAATATTCAATTTTTTATATTTTTCAGGCACAATTTGATCAATAGCTTTCAGCACAGATTCTTTTTTAATAGGAATCAAATTTTTAGCGACAGCATATCCCAAAGAATAAACTGTGCTTACAATTTCATTCTGCAATTTTTCTTTGCATACTTGTGAAGCTGGGATTATATGTATTTCATTTTTATTTGAAGCAAACTGCTTTTTAATTTCTTCTGCCGACAAAGATCCTTGAAAAGGAAATATAAAATCGTTCACTAAAAATTTTGTTTGTTTTCCTGATTTTTCTGTTTCGCGCAATCCTTCAAGCAATTCTGAAGAAATTATTAAATCTGCTTTGCCATTAGGTATTAAAGGAGAATTAATTTTTTTTCCAAACCTTATATGCGTTTCTACGCTTCCGCCTCTCTGAGAAAGTCCATGTAATTCTGAAGATCTTACATCATATCCTTGAATCATTGCCGCTTGATCAATAAAAGTTAATAATGTGATAACTCCCTGGCCTCCGATTCCATTAACTATTAAATTAAATGTTTTTTCCACAGTCTTGTGAGCGAAGCGAACAAGATTGCCTCGAAAATTAGGCTATGATATATCGAATACATTTAGGCCTAATTTTCGCTGGATACCTTATTCGTTGCTTAATTTGATTTATTTTTTTCTATTCTTCTGGCAAGCAACGCGCAGATTCTTTTGCAAACTATCAAAGAAATCTCATCTTTTTCCAAAAATTCTTTTAACGTATCTTCAAATTCTTTCTGATTTATGGGATCTAAAACTTTTATATTTTTAATTCCGCAAGCCTTTGCAATATCTGCTATTTGCAGTTCTGGCGCATCTTCGCCCATTAAATTCTTTCCCATCCCGGGATTTGGCTGATGACCCGTCATTGCTGTGATTCTGTTATCCATTACAATCATCAAAGGATTTGATTTATTGTAAACAGCATTGATCATGCCTGCTATTCCTGAATGAAAAAATGTTCCGTCACCCATAAAAGAAATAACTTTCTGTTCAGATGCCTGCCCTGAACCAAGTTGAAGGGATTTTTTAATTCCATGGGAAATTCCAATTGAAGATCCCATGCAAAACATATAATCATACATGCTGTGGGGAGGCAAAGCTCCAATCATATTGCATCCAATATCTCCGCCAAAAATTGTTCCTTCAGGAGCTAATCTTTTTACTGTCGGCAATATATACCAATAGGGGCATCCTTCGCATAGCCTGGCAGTCCTCTTTGGCAAATTCAAATTTCTTGTTTTGAATGCAATAAATTTTTTGTTTGTTAATTTTGATAAAGCAACACAAACTTTTTCTGCGTCCAATTCTCCTGTCCTTGGTAAAATATTCTTGCCGAATATTTCTGTTTTTAAGTTCTCACTTTTTGCCAATTGCATTATATCTTTTTCCAGATATGGATCCATTTCTTCAATTACCAAAACTTTTTTTAGCGGCTTTATAAATTTTATAATCTTTTGTTCAGGCAACGGATAAAAAAATCCAAGTTTTAGAATCGGTAAATCTAACTTTAATTCTTCTAATGCTTCTAAAACATGCAGATAAGAAACACCCGAAACAATAACACCAATTTTATTTTGTTTTCCGCTGATTTTACCTGCCCCGTTAGAAGCCGAAGGCTTTCTAATGGGGTTTAATTCTGATTCTTCTGTATATGCTTGTATTTTTTTAATTTTTTCTAGGAGCTCATTTTTCATTTCCAAAGTTCTTGGCGGCATTGTAGAAAACTGATGCGGATTCCTCGAAAAATTTCCAATTTTTCGAGGCCCTGAGCTTGTCGAAGGGTTAATCTCTTGAAACTCCACCACAGCTCTTTGATGAGCGCACCTTGTTGTTGTCCTCAAAATTACCGGGGTATTAAATTTTTCTGAAATATCAAATCCAATTTTTGTGAAATCATAACATTCCTGCGGACTTGAAGGATCTAAAACCGGAATCTTAGACAAATAAGCATATCCTCTTGAATCCTGTTCAGACTGAGCAGAACTGTAACACGAAGGGTCATCAGCAACAACAATAACCATTCCAGCTTTAGTCCCAGTATAAGCCAAAGGAAATAAAGCATCTGAGCAGACATTAATTCCAAAGCTCTTCATATTTACCAATGATTTTAAACCAGAAAAACTGGCTCCGATAGCTGATTCTAATGCAACTTTTTCATTTGTTGCATATTCTGCATAAACCCCGTTTTCCTTGGCAATTTTGCCAAATTCATCACCTATTTCAGCAGATGGACATCCGGGATATCCAGTAACATAAGAAACCCCAGACACCAATGCCGCTCTGACTATTGCTTCATTACCTAATAAAATTTTTTTGGAATTCATGAGCGCGGCGAATTAATTCACTTCGAAATTTAAGCCCGATATATAGTATATACCCTTCATATATAATTTATACAGAAGGCTATCGAATACGTCGTAGCTTAAATTGAGAAGATGCAATTGTTATATTACTATATTGATTAGTTTGTTTGGGACAAAAATTATTTTCTTGATTTCACTCTCGCCGATTAAAATTTTTATTTTTTCTGATTTCAAAATAATTTTTTCCGCCTCTTTTTGCGAAAGCCCGGCTTTCGCATTTATTTTATCCCTTACCTTGCCATTTATCTGTACTATTAAAGTTATATTTTCTTCTTCAATTAATTTTTCATCATATTTTGGCCATTTTTGCTGGCAACACATTTCCCTTGCCTCGCCGGAGCCTTTGGCGGAGGCGGGTTTCTTCATTAAATCAGCCCAAAGCTCTTCTGATAAATGCGGAGCGAATGGAGATAAAATTTTCAAAAAATCTGCCAAATCCCTGCCCGCAATGCCTACGGCATAGCCGTTGCAGGCGGGTTTCTTATCCTGCATATCATAACTTTTTTGCCAGGCATTCACAAATTCCATCATAGAACTTACTGATGTATTGAATTTCATTGCCTCGATATCTTCGCCAACTTTTTTTATAGTCTTATGAAGCAATCTTTTAAGTTCATTATTTTGAATTTGGAATTTAGAATTTGTTTGGGATTTGGGATTTGGGATTTGGGATTTTAGAAAAAGTTTCCAAACTTTTTCTATGAATCTTCTGCACCCAACTACTCCTTTTGTATCCCAAGGGATCATCTGTTCAAAAGGCCCCATAAACATTTCATAAAGGCGCAAAGTATCAGCTCCATATTGTTTTACAATCATATCTGGATTTATGACATTTCCCTTTGATTTTGACATCTTAATTCCTCCTTCGCCTAAAACCATCCCATGCGAAGTCCTTTTTTTATAAGGTTCAGGTCCAATTATTGTCGGTACAGCTTTAATATCCCATAAAAACTTGAAAATAAATCTTGAATACAAAAGGTGTAAGGTTGTGTGTTCCATTCCGCCATTATACCAGTCAACCGGCATCCAATATTTTGATAATGCTTCATCAGCTAATTCTTTATTATTCTTAGGGTCTGTATATCTCAAATAATACCAATTGGATCCTGCCCAATTTGGCATTGTATCTGTTTCTCTATAAGCTAACCCTTTGCATTTTGGACACTTAACATCAACCCATTTTTTAATCAAAGAAAGCGGGGATTCTCCTGTGTCTGTTGGCTTATACTTTTTTACATTTGGCAATTCAACCGGCAAATATTTTTCATCAACTGGCTGCCAGCCGCATTTTTTGCAAAAAATCATTGGAATCGGCTCTCCCCAATAATGCTGTCTTGAAAAAACCCAATCCCTTAGCTTATAACTTATTTTAGGCTGTGCCAATCCCTTGCTGGCTAACCATATAATTATTTTAGGCCTGGCCTCAGCAGATTTTAACCCGTCAAACTGCATTGAATTATAAAGCGTTCCCTCTTCCTCAAAACATTCCTCCAAATTTTTTACCTTCTGGGTTAATAATTCATCGTCTGGCTTGATTGACGTGCGCAGAGGTATGCCATATTTCTTTGCCATCTTAAAATCTCTTTTATCGTGCGCATCTGCAAAAACAGCTCCGGTTCCATAATGCTCTAAAACAAAATCTGCAGTCCACACAGGCATCTCTTCATTGGTTGCAGGATTCTTTACTATAATTCCTTTCAACTGCACGCCTGTTATGTCCTTATCCTGATTTGTCCTGTCCATATCTGAAATATTTTTTGCCTCTTCCCTGTATTTTAAAACTTCATCAATATTTTCAATTTTATTTTTGTGCTTGTCTATAAAATTGTGTCCGGGAGATAAAATCAAAAATGTTCCAGAAAATACTGTATCTATTCTGGTTGTAAAAACTTCAATATTTTCTTCAACTCCTTCAACGGGGAACTTGATCAAAGCTCCGTGCGATTCTCCTATCCAATCTTTCTGCTGAATTTTTATTTTTTCCAAATAATCAACCAAATCCAAATCCTTTATCAGTCTGTCTGCATAATTTGTAATTTTTATCATCCACTGCTCTTTCTCCCTTTTCTCAGCTTTTGCTCCGCATCTTTCGCATTTGCCGTCAATCACTTCTTCATTAGCTAATCCGATTTTGCACGAAGGACACCAATTTATATCTATTTTTGTTTTATAAGCCAAACCATTTTTAAAAAGCTGTACAAAAATCCATTGCGTCCATTTATAATATTTTGGATCTGTAGTGTTAATTTCTCTCGACCAGTCAAAAGACCAGCCCAATCTTTTCATTTGCTCTTTAAAATAATCTGTATTTTTTTTAGTAATAACAGACGGATGCGCTCCTTTTTTAATGGCATAGTTTTCTGTAGGCAAACCAAAAGCATCCCAGCCCATTGGATACAAAACATTATAGCCCTGCATTCTCCTTTTTCTGGCAATTATATCTAAAGCAGTGTAGCTTCTGCAGTGACCCACGTGAAGCCCATCCCCGGAAGGATATGGAAACTCCACCATAAGATAGTATTTCTTCTTTTTAGAGCCATTTTTGGCCTTAAAAACATCGGAGTTATACCAAACTTCTTGCCACTTATTTTCAATTTTTTTAGGGTTATACTTTGCCATATTATTTTCCCATAATAACATTATTAAAATAAAAATCAAAGAGCATCAAAAAACAGCCATAATGGCTGTTTTTTGTCAAATTCTAAATAATTTTTTGAAGTTCTGCATACACCGTGCTACCCGAAACCGTAATCGCGGATATTCTGGATGTATGGATACTGGATTCGGCCGCCCACAACCTTGATCGCGGGCAAGATTCGCCTAATTCCGTATTTATTATATAAAAAAATGCCCCGCTTTGCAATTGCATTGCGGGGCCTTACAAACGACGAGTTCAAAGGGCTGAAATCCAAGGTCAGAAGACCAAAGGATCCAAGTCCAAAGTACTCAGCTACTTGCGCGCGCCAGCGAACAGCCAGCGGTCATTCCAGTCGTAGTCGTCGCGGTCGACATCCACGCAGCGCCTGCCGCCGAACCAGCGGCGGAAGGCGGCGTAACACCACTTGCCATTCGTGTCTTTCCAGTGAGTGGCGTTGGGATGCGCGTCGGCGAAAGCAGGGTCGTCGGTGTTGACCTTGGCGAGCGAATACGGGTCGACGGGTTTCAAACCGACGAACTCGTATTCCTTCTCCAAGTCATCATCGCTGATGATGCCGTTTTTGAAGGCTTCGGGTCGTGGCTTAAAGAAAACCACTTCCTTTTCCTCGCCTTCGCCGCGTGGCATGCTGTCCACCACGGTTTTATCCGTGTATTGAACCCGGCCGGTAGCGTCGAGGGCTTGCTGCGGATCCTGACTGCGATTCACGCCTTTGACGTAGCGGACGATCAATTTGCTGATCGCCTCTACGCGTTTGCGGACCGATTGAACAAATTCCTCGGCAATCTCGACGCCCTGGATTTCGAGAACTTTCTGGGTTTCCTCGCTCGGCAAACCGCTCTTGAGCATTGCTGCTTCCAGTACATCGTAGAATTTGCCAATCTGTCCTTTGGTAATACTTTTGGATGGGGACATGGGTTTTGCCATGGCGTCATCCTCCTTTCTTGTTTTTTCCTTTGCCTAAACTGCCGAAATGACAGTCATAGCCAGAAACCCTCTAAAATATAAAGGACTTTTGGCTATGACTGTTTTCGCAAGTATCCTATGTTATAAATGTGCTAATTTAAGTATATATTAATTATACACCCAAAAGACATCTTTGTCAATAGCTGACCTGCTAATCAAATCTTAAACAACCCTTGCTAATCAAATCTTAAACAACCCTTAAACAATTCCTTCGCGTTTTCCCCTTATTTTTACATTCTTCTATTCTTCTAAATACTCTAATTAATGCGACCGCATAAATCGGCGTATTTAATCTAATCCAAAAAGTTTCCTGAGTTCTTTATCATCCCCTATTTCTCGTGAAACTATTAACTTAATTTCTTTATCGCTTAATCCAAAAAAAGATTTTAATAGATTCACTTCTTTTATGCAATCATATGGATTAATCCATGCGCTTTTTTGAAATAATTGAAAATTTAAATCTTTCAATTTTCCTCTTAACGCTTCTCTATATGTTCTTTTCATTTCTGATATATCGAATAATAATATTCTCCATTTGCCGTCCCATTTTTTAGGTTTTTTTATTTTAAGATCATCTATTTGCATCCAACCTGCTTTTTTTCTACCCTTTCCTGTAAGAGAAATATATATCTGATTATTTTTTTCATAAAAATTAATAAGACCTTGTTTTTCAAGCTTATAAAAAGTATCATAAACTTTTTTATTAGAATATTTTTTAAATTTTTTAAAACCCTTCATAAGATTAACTATGAAAAACGGAGAAGTGGCTGCAATAGTTACTATTCCTCCAATTATTAAAAATCTTAGTATATCTCTTGCAATTTTTGACTTCGGACTCGAAAAATAATTTTTATATTTATTCATATTCTATTTATAGTCTATTTTATATTTTAATTATACTACAACAAACTAAATACGCCAATCTATGCGACCGCATAGATTGGCGTATTTATAAAAATAGATCTAATAAAATATAGATCTAATAAAATAAGGAGTATTAAATATTAAACAATTTTTTGGCGTTTAAGAGAGTGAAGCGAACACTTATCCCGCTTAGCGGGATTGATCGAGCTTAAACAATCTAATTGCATTTGCCGTAGTTGCTTCTATAATCTCGTCAAAGCTCATTCCCTTTAAATCTGCTATTTTTTGGATAACATGTTTTACAAAAATGGGCTCGTTCCTCTCTACCCCAGCTTCTGGTGGTGTTAGATATGGGCAATCTGTCTCAACCAAAATTTTATTCAAAGGAATATTTTTAATAACTTCGTCCAAATCTAATTTGAATATTATCCCATTGATTCCAATATAAAATCCTAAATCAATAAATTTTTTAGCTTGTTCTAAATTTCCCGTAAAACAATGTATCACTCCGCGAAGTTTTTGGTCATTGGGATTTGAAATTTGGGATTTAAGGATGTCCAAGACATCTGTATGTGCCATGCGACAATGAATAATCACTGGCAAATCCAATTCTTTTGCCAAATCCAACTGTTCTATAAAAACTTTCTTTTGCAGTTCTTTAAATTGTTCTAACCGCACAGTTGTTTTTGGCTTGTAATAATAATCCAACCCAATTTCTCCAATAGCTATGACTTTATCGGACTTTGCTAATTCTCTATATCTCTCTTTGTTATATTCTTCTTTCCCAAAATCACCCTCATTCGAATCTGTCTTTACCCCGTTAGAAATCACGCCCGCGCCTTGCCCCGTTAGAGGCTTTGCCTCTAACGGGGTGGACGCGCTCGAAGGACCTATGGGCGGGCTATTTCTAACGGGGTTTATATGTATCGGATGCATTCCAATTGCAACATAAATATTTTCATTTTTTTCAGCCAGTTCAATTGCATTTTTTGAAGTTTCATATTTTGTGCCAACATCAATGCAAACAACGCCCTCTTTTTGAGTTCGTTGTATTACTTCCTCCCTATCATTATCATAAGCTTTAAAATTTAAGTGTGAGTGCGTATCAATTATCATCTTAAATCTTTGGAAATAAAATTTCTGACTTTTTAGATTCAATTGCACTTTTAATTTTTTCAGCGGTTTCTGGCAAAAATGGTTCCAACAAAATTCCTATTTCTTTTATGGCAAAAAACAAATCATTTATAACTTGCAGAGAATTTTCTTTATTTTCCCACGGTCTTTCCTCATTTATATATTTATCACACCAGCTTATCAATTCCCAAATTATTTTTAGAGCTTCATTAAATTTAAACTTTTCTAATTGTTCTACACAATTTTTTCTTGTTTCTTCTATTTCTTTTTTTAATTTTGGATTTTGGATTTGTTTGGGATTTGGAATTTGGGATTTGGGATTTGATTTGGCAGCCATTGCAACAACCCGTGCAACAAGATTGCCTATGCCTGCTGCCAAATCGCTGTTATATCTCTGCGCAAATTTTTCATAAGTAAAATCGCCATCCTCTGTTGGAACAATTTCTCGCAACAAATGATACCTAACTGCATCTGTGCCGTATTTATTTACCAAATCAAAAGGATTTATTACATTTCCCAATGATTTTGACATTTTTTGACCGTCAGCTGTTATAAACCCGTGTATAAAAACCTGCTTTGAATTTGGCAAACCAGCTGACAAAAGCATTGCCTGCCACATAGAAGTTTGCTGGCGAAGATTATCTTTTCCTGCAACCTGAAGCCCTGGCCAAAAATCCTTGAATTTCTTTTTATCCTCCGGCCAGCCCAAGGCAGAAACATAATTTACAAGCGCGTCAAACCAAACATACATTACATGCTTATCATCATCTGGAACCTCAATGCCCCATGGCATTTTTTCTTTTAATCTTGAAATGCTAAAATCCTCCAATCCTCTTTTGGTAAATTCCCTGATTTCATTGAATCTTTTTTCCGGAATAACAAAATCAGGAGTTTTTTCATAGAAATCTAAAAGAATCTGCTGATATTTAGAATACTTAAAAAAATAATTTTCTTCTTCAATTGTTTCCAGTTTTAAATTAGGGTGTATAGGGCAACAACCATTCACTAGTTCTGATTCTGTTTTTTCCAGTTCGCATCCTACGCAATATTTTACCTTATAATTTTTTTTATATATATCGCCATTTTTTTGGCAGAGCTTCCAAAATTCTTGCGCTGCTTTTATATGATGCTCGTCGGTTGTTCTGATAAAATTGTTGTAGCTCAAATTAAGAGCCTTCTTCAAATCATCAAATTTCTTGGCATAAATATCGCAATAAGCTTTAGGGTCTAAATTTTCTTCAATGGCTTTTCTGTAAATTTTTAATCCATGTTCATCAACTCCAGTATTAAAAAATACTTCTTCTCCCAAATATTTGTGATAGCGAGCTATAACATCTGCCTGAATTATTTCTAAAGCAAAACCAATATGCGGGTCTGCATTCACATAGGGCAAAGTTGTAGTAATATAGAATTTTTTGCCTGCCTGCCGGCAGGCAGGTTTTTTCTTTAAAAACATAGTATAATAATTTATTATATCATTTTTAACACTAAATTTCCATGATTTTATTAGCGCATTTATTATTCGGAGCAGTTATTGGGTCTTTGGTAAAAAATATTTACCTGGCTGTTATTTTAGCTTTCTTAAGCCATTATCTTTTAGATATTCTGCCCCATATTGAATATCCTATTGAAAATATTCACCCTGTCAAATACCGCGAAGCGGTAATTTCGCCAAAGGCGAAATTATTTGACTGGGTAAAAGAAAAGCAATGGAAAAGGGCTATTCCTCAGATTATAACAGTTATTTTAGATTTTCTTGCAGGCATTTTGCTTATTATTTTGCTTTCTAAAAATTATCCTATTATTTACGCTTGCGCCTTCTTTGCAATATTACCTGATGGTTTTACTGTTTTAAATATTATTTTTCCAACTAAATTTTTAGAACCTTTCCAAAAATTCCACCAAAAAATACATTTTTTAAAAAATAACTCTTCGACAAGCTCAGGACAAATAAAAATCTCCAATTTTTGGAGAATTTCCAGCCAGATTATAGTAGCATTTATTTCCATTATAATTTTAAAATTATA
>CAIXXY010000058.1 GCA_903923535.1 Candidatus Staskawiczbacteria bacterium
CAGAAGTAGATGTACTTGCCTTTCCATTCCTCGGGGATCAGCTCGGTGTGGGCCAGCAGGTAATCCAAGACATTGGCGTTGAGCGTGAGCTCTTTTTCCAGCTCTTCTTTGAGCTTATTGCCTTCGATGCACTTGCCGTCTCTCTGATTCGGCGAAAGATGGAGCTTGAACTTTGCCAGGTCCCACTCAAAACTTCCGTCTTTCTTGTGACTCTCCACCTTCCAGTCATCGGGGACGAAGGGGTCGGCGTCGCAGTCGATGATGAGCTTACTGTTATTGGGGCAGAGACCCAAAAGGAACTTTTGGAGCGCCTTGGGATTCTCAATCCAACCTTGCACGATGTCTTCCTTCATATCGGGAAGATTCTCCGCGACTCTCGCAATAAACTTAGCAATCTGTGTAGACATGGCGGTTTCTCCTTTCGTTAGGGTTTCGCCACTCTTTGCCTGACTAACCAACACGGCAGTCATAGCCAGAAAACACCGAATAATCAGTATCTTTTGGCTATGACTGATTTCACAAGTTAACCCGGTTAAATAGCGTTTCGCGCTAATTTTGCAAAGCAAAATTATTTAACTGGGTAAATTTATGTTATAAATGTGCTAATTTCACTATATATTAATTATACACCCATTACCATCATTTGTCAATAGTTTGCAAGCAACTAAAAAACCGCCCTTGTTAGACGATTTTTATTAAAAATTTAAAACACTTGTAATTTATGAATTTCTGAAATCTGCTCGTCAGATAAAATTTTATTCTTTTTAAGAGCACAATTGTGAATTTCCAAAACTTTTTTTTGCCTTTTACCTTGCTCTTCTCCAATTGTTTTTTCCTGCGAAAGTGCGCTTAATTTTTCTAATATTTCATCCTGTCCAGTTAAAATTTCGTTCTTAAAATCCGTGATGTCTTCTTTCGTAGCAAAGTTTTTAATATCCTCTTTTGTAACAAAGGCTTCTGTTAATTTTTCTATATCTTTATCGTCAAGCATATTTTTATGATTTTTTTATTTCTATAACTCTATTATATCCTAGCAAAAACCTGTGTCAAATGATTATTTTAAATACTTTCCAGTGTAGCTGTTTTTTACTTTGGCGATATCTTGCGGAGTGCCTTCTGCAACAATCTGACCGCCGCCGTCCCCTCCTTCGTCGCTCGCCTTACCGCCCTCGCTTTGCTCGGGCTAGCTCTTCGGTTCCGGCTCGCTCTTTCAGAACCCTCGGTTCTGAATAATCTCCTACACGGGGAAATACCCAATCCTCCCGACCCCTCCTGTGGAAGGCGGAGATGCTAAAGATATTTTGATGTATATCCTTTTTTAGATTTTTTAATAGTCTCTGGTGTACCTTCGTTAACTATCTGACCTCCAGCATCTCCGCCTTCAGGGCCTAAATCAATCAACCAGTCGGCATTTTTAATCAAATCTATATTATGTTCTATAACTAAAACCGTATTGCTCTTTTCAACTAATCCTCCTAAAACAGAAATTAATTTTTTGATGTCGTCAAAATGAAGCCCTGTTGTTGGCTCATCTAAAATATACAAAGTTCTGCCAGTGCCTTTTCTGGAAAGCTCTGTTGCCAGTTTTACTCTTTGCGCTTCTCCGCCAGACAACGAAGTCGCAGGCTGTCCTAACTCAACATAAGAAAGCCCGACTTCTTTTAAGGTTTTTAATTTTTCATAAAGGCCTGGAATATTTTTGAAAAATTCCATTGATTCTTCAACTGTCATTTCTAGAACTTCTGCAATATTTTTGTCTTTATAAGTAATTTCTAAAACTTCCTTATTATATCTTTTGCCCCTGCACTCTTCGCATTCAACATAAATGTCAGGCAAAAAATACATTTCAACTTTTTTCTGGCCCTGGCCTTCGCAGGCTTCGCACCTTCCGCCTTTTACATTAAAACTAAACCTTCCAGCTGAATATCCGCGCACGCGAGCTTCTTTTGTTTTAGTGAAAATATCCCTTATGTGCGAAAACGCTCCGGTATATGTTGCCGGATTTGACCTTGGAGTCCTGCCAATAGGAGACTGGTCAACTAAAACAACTTTATTTATATTTTCAATTCCTAAAATTTCTTTATGCTTGCCCGGCTCTTCTTTTGCCCTGTAAAACTTTTTCAATAAAGATGTCGCCAAAATATCATTTACCAAAGATGATTTTCCAGAACCTGAAACTCCCGTAATGCAGACAAATTTTTCCAAAGGAATTTTAACATCTATATTTTTTAAGTTATGTTCCTGTGCTCCAATTATTTTTAAAAACTTTTGACTTTTACCTTGTATTTTTGACTTTTGATTTTTGACTTTTGACTTTTCAATTTCAACTTTTTTTCTGCCAGACAAATAATCTCCAGTCAAAGTGTGAGCTTTTAATATTTCTTTATATGTTCCTTCAAAAACAACTTTGCCTCCGTGCTTTCCGGCTCCAGGACCTATGTCAACAATCCAATCTGAAGCTTTCATTGTTTGCGGATCGTGCTCTACAACAATAACTGTATTTCCCAATTCTTTTAATTTTATTAATGTATCTATTAATTTATGCTGGTCTCTGGCGTGCAAACCAATTGACGGCTCGTCCAATATATATAAAACTCCTGATAATTTAGAGCCGATTTGAGTTGCTAATCTTATTCTTTGTTCTTCTCCTCCAGCCAATGTTCCGGCTTTTCTTGCCAAAGTCAAATACGATAAACCAACATCATTTAAAAATTGAGTCCTGTCAATTATTTCTTTTAAAATTCCTGTGCTTACTTTTGAATCAGCAACGCCTAATTTTCCGCCTAATGCAGAAAAAAATTCTTTTACTTTCTCAACCGGCATATCAACAACTTTATCAATTGATAAATCTCCAACTGTTACAGCCAAAACTTCTGGCTTCAATCTTTTGCCATGGCATTTTGGGCAGACTTTTATAACCATATATTGCTCAATTTCTGCCCGTGTCCAATCAGAATCAGTTTCATGATATCTTCTTTCTAAATTAGAAATTACTCCTTCAAATCCTTCACCTTCTGCGGTAGATGAAGGACTAGCTCTCCTATCCCCGTTTAAAATAATATCTACTATTTTTTTTGGCAAATCTTGTACTTCTTCATCCAAGGAAAATTTATATTTGTCTGCCAATCCCGAAAGAATTGAATAATAATATCCCTGCCTGCCAACTTTATGCGAAGCTCGAGACCACGGCCAAATTGCTCCTTCGGCAATCGTTAATCTTTTGTTTGGAATTACTAATTCTGGGTCAACTTCCAATTTTTCGCCAAGGCCCGTGCATTCTGGGCATGCTCCGTAAGGATTATTGAAAGAAAATAATCTGGGTTCTAATTCTGGCAAAGAAATTCCGCATTCTTCGCAAGCAAAATGCTCACTAAATGTTATATCTGTTGTATCGCTTCGCTCGTTCAATCGCTTCGCTCGTTCTATGTATTCGTTTTGAACATTTTGAACGTTTCTATCGGTTTGAACAATTACTACGCCCTTTCCCAATCTCAATGCAATTTCCAAAGAATCAACTAATCTAGACCTGTCTAAATCCTTATCTAAAATTAAACGGTCAACAACAACTTCTATGTCGTGCTTCTTTTGTTTATCCATCACTAACTTTGGTTCGCCAAAGTTAGTGATGGACGAGTCCATTTTTTCTCCTAAAATTTCTTCGAGCATATGTATAATTCCGTCAATTCTTACGCGAACAAATCCTCCTCTCTGAATTTCCTCCAAAACTCCATGATGCTCTCCTTTTTTACTTCTCATTACAGGCCCCAAAATTGTAATTTCAGATTTTTTAGGAAGCTTTAAAACTTGGTCAACAATCTGGTCAACTGTTTGTCGCGAAATTAATTTTCCGCAATTTGGGCAGTGAGGCTTTCCAATTCTTGCATACAAAAGTCTCAGATAATCATAAATTTCTGTAATTGTTCCGACGGTTGAACGCGGATTATGGGTTGATTTTCTCTGGTCAATTGAAATTGCCGGACTTATTCCTTCTATTTTATCTACATCCGGCTTATCCATTATTCCCAAAAATTGCCTGGCATAAGCTGACAAGGATTCAACATATCTTCTCTGGCCTTCAGCATATAAAGTATCAAAAGCCAAAGACGATTTGCCAGAGCCCGATAAACCGGTGATTACCACCAGCTTATTTTTAGGAATATCCAAATCAATATTTTTTAGGTTGTGCACTCTTGCTCCCCTAATTTTGATGAATTCATTTTGCATAGAAAAATATCAGTGGTCTATTATACACTTTTATTTATTGACGCGCAAGTGTCCATATACTGAAAATAGGCGGCATCTATTGAAAAAATGCCTATTTTAGCTTTAAATACAATAATGAATGCATTTTTATTCATTAAAGATAAAAATTTTAACCAACTCCCAAAAACATCGGGGGTATATTGTTTTAAGAACGGCAAAGAGCTTATTTATATTGGCAAAGCAATAAATATACAAAGCAGGGTAAAAAATCATTTTAACCAACCGAGCTACAGGGATAATTTGTTTATAGATAAGGTTGAAAAAATAGGATATTTGGAAACTAATTCTGAAATTGAGGCATTGATTCTGGAAGCCAATTTAATCAAAAAATACCAGCCAAAGTTTAATGTCGTCTGGCGAGACGACAAAAATTATTTTTATGTCGCCATAACAAAAGATAAATGCCCTATAATTTATATAACCCATCAGAAGACTGAAAATGCTGAATATATCGGCCCGTTCGTGGAAGGAACAGCGCTTAAGAAAACTTTGCGATTTTTGTGCAGGGTGTTCCCCTATTACACTCAAGCGAGGCATCCCAAGACAAAATGCACTTGGTGCCATTTGGATTTATGCCCGGGACCGAATCCTGATTTAGGTCTTTACAAAAAAAATATAAAAAAACTTATTTTAATTTTAAAGGGAAAAAGAAGCGCTGTCCTGAATTCGTTGAAGGGAGAAATGAAACAGCTTTCAAAAGAAAATAGATTTGAGGAAGCCGGAAAAATAAGAGACAGAATTTATAATCTGCAGCAGGTGATGTCTCACACACATGTTATTGAAAGCGCCAAAGTTGCCCCGACGCCCGACGTCGGGGCAACTTTGGCTAAAATTTTGGGAGTAAATAAAGAAATTTATAGAATTGAATGTTATGATGTTTCAAATATACAAGGAAAATCTGCAACAGGATCCATGGTTGTTTTTATTGACGGCAGGCCGAATAAAAATTTATACAGGAAATTCAAGATAAAAATGAAAAATGAGCCGAATGATATTGCAATGTTAGAAGAAACTCTGCAAAGAAGATTTATGCATCCTGAATGGCAATATCCGGAAGTAATTTTAATTGACGGAGGAATTGCCCAATTAAATATTGCAATAAAAGTTAAAGAACAATTCCATAGAATTGTTCTTTTAGTTATTTCTATTGCGAAAGGCAGACAGGAATTATTTATAGAAGGCAGAAAAAATCCTATTCCTTTAAAATCTCTACCTCAGGAAATTTATAATTTGATTTTGCAATTAGATGATGAGGCGCATAGATTTGCCATTGCTTATCACAAAAAATTGAGAAAAAAATCTTTATTGCAATAATTATTGCAATTTATTAAAAAATCTGCTAATATTATAAAAAATGAACCCTTCACCAAAACGAGTGGAGGTAACTCAAAAATATAAATTTAGCAACCTGACAAGTAAAAAAATAAATTTGTTTGGATGAAGGGTGAAAAGATTACTCTCTCAGATTATAGCTTCCATATTAGGTTTATGGCTGGGGACATTGTTTGTGCAAGGAGTTATAATCAGAACATACCCAACATCAATCTTTTTTGGTTTTCCTTTAACAGCCCAGTGGGAAATTATTTTGGTTTTAGGAATTGTTTTAGGCCTATTAAATTATTTTTTGAAGCCACTTTTAAAAGTTTTGTCTCTGCCGTTAGAAATAATCACGCTTGGATTATTCACCATAATAATAGACATGGCCTTGATCTGGTTATTGGATGCAATATTTGACGAGCTATACATATCTTCCCTTCTACCCCTTTTATATATAGCCTTGATTATCTGGGGATTAAGCATTATAGGACTTTATTTAATTAAAAAATATTAAAAAAATGAACCCTTCACCCAAACGAAGGATGATGGGTTTTAAAAAATAAAAAATAAATACCGACGAGCAAAAATTTCCTGATTATAAAATTATAAGCTCGTTTGGGTGAAGGGTGAATCAAATCTTATTTTATACACAAATCGCAGTATCTATAATTTTAATTGTGCTTATTGCAGTACAGCAAAGAGGAGCTGCTTTAGGAGCCGGATTTGGCGGCGGCGGTGAAGTTTATTCTACCAAGCGCGGAGCGCAAAAAAAACTACACTACGCAACAATTGCATTAGTAACCATTTTCCTTGTTTTAGGCGTATTAAATATATTGATACAATAATCCAATGGCAAAGTTTCCTAAGATCTCACAGTGGAAACAACTTTTTAAAATATTGAAAGGAACTGAAAGAATATTTTTTTTAGTTCTTGTTGTTTTAGCTTGTTCATCTGCAATATATCTTGCGACTAATTTTTATATAAATAATACAAAAACAGCTCCTGCCTACGGCGGAACATATATAGAAGGGATTGTTGGCCAGCCAAGATTTATAAATCCTATTTATGGGGAAATAAATGATGTTGATAGAACATTGATTGATTTGATTTATTCAGGATTAATGACTTATGACAAAGACGGTAAAATAGTAAATGACTTGGTAAAAAGTTATCAGATTTCAGATAATGGCAGAATTTACACTTTTCAATTAAAAGACAACCTTTATTGGCAGGACGGATTGCCGCTTGGAACCGATGATATTATTTATACCATCAAAACAATTCAAAACTCAGATTATAAAAGTCCTTTGAGGGCAAATTGGCTGGATGTGAATGCAGAAAAAATATCTGATAAATCTTTTACCCTGTCTCTTAACACGCCTTATAATTCTTTTTTGGAAAACTGCACTATAAAAATAATTCCTCAGCATATTTGGAAAAATGTCCTGCCTGAAAATTTTGCCTTATCTTCTTATAATTTGCAGCCAATCGGATCAGGCCCATATATCCTTTCTGGCATGCAAGAAACCAATAATAGCTTTTTAAAAAGTTTAACGCTTGGAGCCAATCACAAATATTATGGAAAATTGCCATATATATCTGAAATTTATTTCCAATTTTTCAACAATAAAGATGATTTAATAAGTGCCGCTAATCAAAAAAAAATCGATGGATTTTCTGTTTCAGACATAGACAATAATGAAGCTTTAGCAGAAAAACAGGTGCGCCAAGGATGGACTACAAATGAAAAATTTGATGTCAATTCTTTCTCTCTTCCAAGATATTTTGCCGTATTCTTTAACACACAAAATTCCAAAATTTTAGCTGACAGCAATATAACCCAGGCTCTTAATTATTCAGTCAACAAGCAAGAATTGACACAAAAAATAGAGGAATCTTTCAAAGAAAAAATTTCTGTTGTTAACTCTCCTATTTTATCTGATTATTTTGTTTATTCAGATCCCACAGTAACTTACGATTATAATACAGACACAGCAAACAAACTCTTAGACAAATCAGGATACTTGTCCCCCACTAACTTTGAATCTGGAGCAGGGAAAACAGGGTCTAACGCAAATTCTTCAAAGTTAGTGGGGGATGAAACAACTGGACAAGGCCAGAGAGTAAAAATAAATAATAAAAAACCAGCTTTTCAATTTAAAAGCTATCTAGAAATAGGATCTAAGGGAAACGAAGTAACAGAACTTCAAGGATGCTTATCAAGGCTAGATGACAGTTTTAAAACTCTTTTGCAAGGCGAAACAAATGGAAAATATAGCCAAGGAACCGGTGATGCAGTTACCGCATTTCAAAAAGAATATTTACCTAATGCGCCAAGTACTGGAGAGGTCGGTCCAGGCACGCGTAAAAAACTTAATGAACTTTGCCTCACCCCTCAGAATAATTCCTTGCCTTTACAATTTACTTTAACTACAATAAACCAATCACAATTGGTTGATACAGCTAATCTTTTAAAGGATTACTGGCAAAAAGTCGGAGTTGCAGTTCAGATAAAAACCGTGGAATCTTCAGAATTAAAAGATATTATCAAAAACAGAGACTATGATGCTTTGCTTTATGGCGAAGCCCTTGGAAGTTTGCCGGATTTATATCCATTCTGGCATTCAACTCAAATAAATGACCCTGGATTAAATCTTTCAGAATATCAAAATAAAAATGTAGACCAATTATTAAAAGATGCGAGAGAAACGCTGGATGATCAGACAAAAGCCCAAAAATATGAAAAGTTACAGGACACAATACTTTCAGACGCCCCTGCCCTATTTTTATACAATCCCGATTATCTTTATTGGACTTCTGAAAAAATAAAAGGGATTGATACGACAAAAATAGTTGATCCGGCAAAAAGATTTGAAAATATTCAAAATTGGTACATACAAACTAGAAGAGTTTGGAAGTAGCAATTTGCAAAAAGGGGTCGGGAAAAAGAATTTTTCCCGTGTAGGAAATTATTCAAAACCGAGGGTTTTGAAGGAGCGAGCCCGAAGAGGCGAGCGACTAATTGGTATATACAAACCCGTAGGGTTTGGAAATAAAATTTTCAATTATCAATTTTCAATTTACAATGAATTTTCAATGAATTAATTTTCAATGACGACGCCGTCGTTTGAAAATTGAAACATTGTGTCATTGATTGAAAATTGGGACTTGAAAATTAAAAATTATTTTATGGATTATGATTTATCAAAACTTACTCCTGACATTAGGCGCTTAGACGATATGCGCAAAGTTTTATACGACGAAAATTTTGCAAAAAACTCGCCCAATACTGATCTTTACCTTATGTATAGAAAAGTAAAACATGAAAATGAGTTAAATTATAATATTACTGTAACTCTAGCAAAAATGCTTGGCGAAGAATTTAATAAAACCAAAGGCCATGTACATATAGGAGCTTTCCAAGAAATTTATACGGTTTTAGAGGGTCAAGCAATTTTCTTAATGCAAAAAGGCGACGAAAACAAAATTGAAGATATTTATGCCGTCAAAGCAGGAAAAGGAGAATCTGCAATAATTCCTTCTGGATACGGACACGTAACTATAAATCCATCTCTGACACAGGATTTAAAAACTGAAGATTGGAGTTCTGATAAATGCAGAAGCGATTATTCTTTGTTTGAAAATATGCATGGAGCTTGCTATTACTACATTGAAAGTCCCTCGTCGCCCTTCGGCAATCCTCAGGACCCTCGGCCTGCGGGCTTCTCGGGATCTGCGAGATGGATAAAAAATGAAAATTATAAATCAGTTCCTGAACTGCGTTTTGAAGAGCCTCTAAAATCAATTCCTCAAAATTTAGATTTTCTGAAAAACGGATAAAAACTCTCTGCCCGGGTGGTGAAATTGGTTCACCCCCACACCAATGCCGCGGTGGCGGAATTGGCAGACGCGCTGGCTTCAGGAGCCAGTGGGAGCAATCTCGTGAGGGTTCAACTCCCTCCCGCGGCACCGGCATTGGTGTGGGGGCAAGCGTACGCTTCAGGAGCGTATGCCGCAAGGCTTGAGGGTTCGAGTCCCTCCTCGGACACAACTTAAAATTTTTAATTAAAAATTCAAAAAACAATTTAAAAGCACCAATTTAAAAACACGATGAGTTTTATCATTTGAAATTTATTATTGTTTTTAAATTTATCATTTTAAATTTAAAATATCACGTATGATGATACAAAAACATCCCGTCTCTGCGGGACAAAAACCTTGGCATGAAATAAATCCCCCGCCAAAAAAAAATTATAAAATAGAAAACCCCGCAAATTCGCCTCATGGCGAACGCGGGGCAGCTTCGCTGAAAATAATTCCTCTCGGAGGATGCGAAGAAGTCGGAAGAAATATGACCTGTTTTGAGTATGGCCACGATATTGTAATATTGGATATGGGATTGCAGTTTCCTGAAGAAGATATGCCGGGAATTGACTATGTAATTCCTAATGTTGAATACTTGAAAGGCAAAGAAAAAAATATCCGCGGAGTCATATTCTCCCACGGGCACTTAGACCATATTGGAGCTGCCCCTATACTTTTACAAAAGTTACAAAATCCGCAAATTATCGGCAGGCCTTTGACTTTGGAAATGGTAAAACACCGAGTTGAAGATTTATACCATGGCGCTTCAAAAAAATTAAAAACAATTTATGTAAAAGATATCCATGAAAAAATCAAGCTTGGATCTTTTACCATATCTTTTTTCCAGGTTGACCACGCCATTATGGATGCGATGGGAGTTATTTTAGAAACGCCGGAAGCAACAATAATACACCCAGGCGACTGGACTATTGAAAAAAATCCTGTTGGCAAAAAAGCCATTGATTATTCGCATTTATCTCGTTTAAAAAGACCGACAATTTTAATGCTTGAATCTTTAGGGGCTACAAACTCTAAAGAGCCTGTTACTGAAGAGGAAATGTTGAATAATCTTTATATGCTTATAACAAAAGCGCCTGGCAGGGTTATCATAACCACTTTTTCCTCTCAAATTGAAAGAATAAGGCAAATATTGGAATTTGCAACAAAAAATAATAAAAAGGTTTCTCTTGATGGCTTCTCAATGAAGCTGAACATAGAACTGGCGACAAAACTCGGATATATAAAAATTCCAAAAGGAGTTATAATTCCAACAGACAAGGCCCACAATTACCCAGACAATAAAGTTATTATAATTTGCACCGGAGGCCAAGGCGAAGAAATGGCGGCTCTTTCAAGAATTGTTGCAGGAAACCATCGTTTTGTTAAAATTAAAAAAGAAGACACTGTTGTTTTCTCTTCTTCTGTTATTCCGGGCAATGAAAGAACTGTCCAAAGACTGAAAGACAATCTTTATCGCCTGTCTGATAATGTCTACCATTCAGATATTATTGACGTTCATATTTCCGGGCACAGCAACATAGAAGGAATAAAATATATGTTAAAAGAAATCAGGCCGGATTATTTTATTCCTGTTTATGGAAACCACTATTTCTTAAAAGAAGCATCTAAAATTGCTCAGGGAATAGGATTTAGAAAAGATAAAATAATTGTGCCAGACAACGGTTCTATTATAAAATTCAGCAATCGCGGAGCTGAAATATTAAAAGAAAAAGCTCCCACAAATTATGTCTTTGTTGACGGATTAGGAGTAGGAGATGTCGGGGAAATTGTCCTAAGAGACCGCCAAATGCTGGCTGAAGACGGAATGTTTGTGATTGTGGCTGTAATAGACAAAAAAACTGGGCAAGTCAAAGGAAGCCCGGATATTATTTCAAGAGGATTTGTTTATTTAAGAGAATCAAAAGATTTGCTTTCGCAGACGCGCAGAAAAGTAATTGAAATTGTAGACAAGTCAGCCGGCCACGGAGGCGCTGTAAACTGGACATATGTAAAAGATGAAATAAGAAACAAAATTGGCGACTTCTTGAATACTAAGACATCTCGCAGGCCTATGATATTACCCGTAGTAATCGAGGTATAATTTAAAAATTTTCAATTTACAATTATCAATTTACAATAAATTTTCAATGAATTAATTTTCAATGATGGCATCACCGTTGTTTGAGAATTGAAACATTGCATCATTGATTGAAAATTGGAGTTTGAAAATTGAAAATTTCAAAATATGAGAATAGTATCTGGCATACAGCCAACAGGAGAAATTCATATAGGAAATTATTTAGGAGCAATCAAACAGTGGATTTCATTGCAGGAAGAAAATGAATGCATATTTTTCATTGCAGATTTGCATGCTTTAACTGTCCCTTATAATCCTAAAGAACTCCAAGATAAAATTATAGAAAAGCTTGTCTGTTATGTGGCTGCCGGAATAAATCCTGAAAAATCAATCATTTTTGTGCAGTCTAAAGTTAAAGAGCATGCAGAGCTCTGCTGGCTTTTGAATACTTTATGCCCTGTAGGAGAATTAACCAGAATGACCCAGTATAAAGACAAATCAAAAAAATTCAAAGACAACATCAATGCCGGACTTTTAGATTATCCTGTTTTAATGGCAGCTGATATTTTATTATACAAAGGGCAGGCGGTGCCTGTCGGCAAAGACCAGGAACAGCATGTTGAACTGACAAGAACCATCGCAAGAAAATTTAACCAAACATTCGGCCAGACTTTTGAAGAACCAAAGGAATTATTTCCAAAATCAGGGGCTAAAATAATGAGCCTGACAGATCCAAAAAAGAAAATGTCGAAGTCAGACGACCCAAAAAGCTATATTTCCCTTTTCGATTCTCCAGAAAATATTACAAAGAAGATAATGTCAGCAGAAACAGACTCCGGAAAAGAAGTAATTTATAATGTCACAAAAAAGCCGGGGATCTCAAACCTTCTGACTATTTATAGTTTGCTGGCTGACAAACCAATCAAAGATATTGAAAAAGAATTCAAGAGCAAGGGTTATGGCGACTTTAAAAAATCATTGGCAAAAGTTCTAATTGATTATTTAGAACCCTTCCGCAGAAAACAAAAAGAATTGCAGACAAGAGATGTTTATGTAAAAGAAATTTTGGAAAAAGGCGCCTCCCGTGCCAAGACAATTGCAGAAACAACAATGCAGGAAGTCAATGAAAAAATGGGATTAATTTAAAAATCACACAACAAAAAAATAGCCCTTCGACTTCGCTCAGGGCTATTTTTTATTACATAGAAATAAATTCAAATAGTTCTTTTTGTTTTTCCTCTAAAATTTCTTTTGTATTGGCTTCTATATTCAACTTTAAAACCGGGTCCGTATTTGATCCTCTCACATTAAACCACCAATCATCATACCAAACAGTGATGCCATCTGTAGAATCCTGTTTGCCATCAGAATATTTTTCTTTTATTTCATCTATTATTTGCTGAGAATTATTGATTTTAAATACAATCTCTGGAACTCTGAAATAATGGTAAGATTCTTTGACCATCTCAGAAACTTTTTTGTTAGATTTTGAAACTATATTCAATAAAATTAAGAAAGCGAAAAGCCCGGAATCACAATAAAAATTTTCTTTAAAACAATAATGTGCAGAAGGATGCTCGCCGCCAAAAATTCCTTTCTCCCTTATTAAAGCATCTTGCACATTTACAAAGCCAACTGGAACTCTAATGGGTTTGCCTCCTAATTTTTCTATTAATTCTGGTAATGCGCGAGAACAAGGAGTAGTGAAAGGAATGGATATACCGGGATATTTTTCCAAAAAATATTTAGACATAAACCCTAACGCTATGTCTCCGTCAACCATATTACCCTCTTCATCAATTAAACGAATTCTATCTCCATCACCATCAAAAATAAAACCAAAATCTGCTTTTTCTTTTTTAATAGCAGCCGAAATTTGATCGGTTGCGCCCGGTTCCAAAAAATTCGATGGATGTGCTGGGAAATTTCCATCCAATTCAAAATTCAAAGGAATGACCTTAATAGGCAGTTGTTTTTCAATCATCGGCAAAAATTTTCCCCACATTCCATTGCCAGCATCTATAACAACTTTAAATGGTTTAATTTCTTCTGTTTTAAACAAAGAAGTGGCGTGATTGGCATAATCCTGCCATGGATTAATTTCTTTTATTTTGCCTCTGACGGCTACCTCCTTAAATTTACCTTCCAAAACAGGTTCTGCTAAGTCTTTTCCGCGAATTATCCGGATAGCATCGCCATCTCTTTTTACCATTTTTATTCCGTTATATTCTTTTGGATTATGACTGGCGGTGACCATTACCCCGACATCATATCCATAAAATCCAACTGAAAAATATATAAGTTCAGTTAGAACCTCGCCTATATCTATAACGTCTGCTCCTTGGCTCAAAATACCATCTGTGAGTGCCTTATGGAGCTGAGGTGAAGATGTTCTCATATCGCGACCCACAACTACCTCTTTTGCATTGGTTAAATTTACAAAGGCTTGGCCAATCAAAAAAGCATTTTCTTCATTAAGGTCTTGAGGATAAATTCCTCTTATATCGTATGATTTAAATATAGATGTGTTAATTTTCATGTTAAATAAATTATCTCACTAAAACCTTGAACTTTCAAGGACTTTCTGCTATAATACCAGCATAATTAAAAAAAATTAGAAAATGAAAACATACGAATTAACATATATAATTTCTCCGGAAATAACATCAGAAGAGGCAGATGCAGAGGCAAAAGAGATAGAATCTATTATTTTGAGCAAAGAAGGAACGGTTTTAAAACAATTGAATCCTATTGCTAAAACTCTGTCTTATCCTATAAAGAAGCATGCTTCCGGCTTTTTTGGCATTATAGAATTCCAGTTAGAACCGGAAAAATTATTGGAATTGAAAAAAATTATTGAAAAAGATGGAAAAATTGTTCGCCATATGGTTATAATAAAGGAACCTGTCAAACTGAGAAAAGAAAGAAGAACCAAGGCAAAACCAATTCCTTCTTTCGAGATAGAACAAAAAACAGAAATTGAACCTGCAAAAAAAGAAAAACCTATTTCTTCTAGGGAAAAGGAAAAGGTCGAATTAAAAGATATTGAACAAAAATTAGACGAGTTGTTAGGCGAATAAAGCATAATCCGAATGCCATCCGAATTATCCGAATGCCACGAATAGAACTCGTCGTATTCGGAGCATTAGGATGAATTTGTAGATTAGGATTATTTTATGAATTTAAATAAAGCATTCATTTTAGGCAATGTCACAAAGGATCCAGAAGTAAGATCTATGCCAAATGGAAATCAAGTAACAAGTTTTAGCATAGCAACAAATAGATTTTATACTTCAAGCTCGGGAGAAAAAAAACAGGAGGCAGAATTTCATAATATTGTATGTTTTGGAAAACTAGCTGATATTAGCTCAAGATATTTAAATAAAGGAGGCTTGGTTTTTATTGAAGGAAGGATAAAAACAAGAAATTGGGTAAATGCGCAGGGAGTAAAACAATATAGAACAGAAATTATAGCTGACAGCCTACAATTAGGTCCTAAAAGCAGTGGGACATCCTCTGGTTCATCGGGTAATTCAAATTACAGAAGCCCGGCATCTGCAAATCCAGAACCAGAAATGTCAAAACAAGAAGAAATTCCAGTAATTGAAGAAAATTATACTCCCCCATCTGATGATAATTCAGCAGGACTAAAAACAGTTTCCTTTGAGGATGAGGCAGTAGATGAAATAGACGTAAAAGACATTCCTTTTTAAAATTATTCTAATTATACTAATTTCTAATTATTCTAATCAAATATTAATTTCTAATTTCTAAAATTTAGGATTTAGTCATTTGTATTTAATTAGGTTAATTAGAATAATTAGG
>CAIXXY010000059.1 GCA_903923535.1 Candidatus Staskawiczbacteria bacterium
CTACTTTTCACCTTTCCCTCACGGTACTGGTTCACTATCGGTGATATTGATTATTTAGCCTTGGCCGATAGTTCGGCCTGATTCCTGCCAGGTTATCATTCCCGACAGTACTTAAGAAAAATAGCAAGGAGCGTAAAATTATTTTTAAGTACGGGACTATTACCCTCTATGGTTCCTCTTTCCAGAGTGATTCTTTTAATAATTTACCTATGTGCTCTCCCTCGGCAAACATTTCTATAAACAATAAATTGTTCACAGAAGTGCTCCCGACGCTATAACCTTGCAACCCCAATTATAAAAATTGGTTTAGGCTGTTCCCTCTTCGCTCGCCACTACTAAGGGAATGCGAAAATTCAAAATTTCTGCGAGCATATGCTTCAAAATTCCAAATTGAAATTTTTCAGCGTCGCAAAAATTTTAAATTTTCATTGTTTTCTGTTCCTCCGGCTACTGAGATGTTTCACTTCGCCGGGTGCGCTTATGCAACTTGCGTTACATATAATACTGTTTTGCAGTATTGAGTTTCCTCATTCGGAAATCACCGGATCAAAGGTTGCTAGCCACCTCCCCGATGCTTATCGCAGGCACGCCACGTCCTTCTTCGCATCAATATCCCAAGGCATCCGCCATTCGCTTCTAACCTATCCTTCGATATACTCAAATAATGAATATATTTTGGATTCACTTTTTTGCCTTCACTTTTAAATGAAAGCTGCGTAAGTTTTTTACCCTCCTAAATTTTTTGTAAAAATTTTGGAAGGGCTAATAGATACAGATTTTAGTTCCCCTCCTAAATTTTTCCGAAGAAAAATTTTGGCGGGTGAATCTTTCTATGTTTACCCAGTTAAATAAATTTAATTTAAAAATTAAATTTAAATTTTTGACGGGTGGTCAAAAATTTATTTAACCAGGGTGAACTTATATTTTGTATGCTTTTACCTACTTTCTAACTAAGTAAAGACCCCATGTCTAAAACTTAATTAGAAATACCTGTTAAAAATTGCTGGTAGGCAATTCACCACTTAAGGTCTTTAACAGGGTTGAATTTTCAAATTACTTTCCATTTTCACTCCTCGCTTTCGCTCGTCGTTCGAACATAATCCTAATCTACTAATTTATCCTAATGCTATAAATTTTATTCGTTGCATTCGGATTTATTCGGATAACATTCGGATTATACTTGTTCCGAGCAGAAGCGAGGAACGACAATTATTAAATAAAAAATCGCCTTTAGGCGAAGCGGTCACTACTAACACAAAAAGTCAGACTTTATCCGCTTCGTTTTTTGATAGTGATTTCTAATTTATTTACCATGTAATCATATCTTATTAAATTTATTTATCCTTGTCAATAGGCAAACAATACTTATGCGACTTTCTTGATTATTTATGCAAAAATTCCAAATCCCAAGCTCCAAATCCCAAATAAATTTCAAATTCAAAATCCTAAAAAAACAGCGCCGGTTGAACAAGATTTCTCTCATTCTTCCGACGCATGATAGCGCTTCTATGCTGGACAAATAAGCTCCACTTCACCAGCGGCCATAAGTACCGTCCCCTTAAACTCACCCATGTAGTCTTCTACAAAATTGCGCGGGTGAACAACGGTCTGATGACCTGACTTCGGGAGCATGATGGAGAACAGGACTTTCTTGCCCTGATACCCGCAAACCTTGGGAATTAGCCCAAGTTCTTTGCAACGCTTCAAGGCATCGCCTAAATTGGATGGGTCTGCTCCTATTGTCGTACGCCACGCTATGAACGTGCTTGCCAGTTTTGTTGAGGCCATAGCACATCCCTCCTTTCATTTTTCGGAACGCACAATGCATTCCACTAATAATAGAGTACACCGATTATTGCCTTATGTCAATATGTCGCACAATAAGAATACTCAAAAACGGCTTTTGGATGCCAAATCTGCCTCAGGCCAAATTTGGGGCTTGCAGGCACTATCAGCAATAGGCCTGCAAAGCGTCAAAATAGCCTGCAACGAATATGGCATTAAATTCATAAAAAAGTACCACGCCAAAACAACCCACACACCAATTTCAAAAACCAATCACGCGCACCCCACACCAATTTCAGCCGATTTAATTGGCATGTGGAAATTAAAAGGCGAAGCGCCTTCGGCTGTCATTAATGATAATCGAAACTTTTTTATAAAATTGGTGAAGGGGTTTCGCGGCGGCAAGGAAAATATATTCCGCCGCTCAAAACAAAAAGGCGCGGTACGTACGCGTCTTTTTGCATTTCTATTCAAGTTCCGCTTTTGCGGAACAATCCATTGTTTATTTTATCTTTCTTCCATTTTCTTATACATGTCTGCAATAACTTTTCCTGCTGTATCTTTCCCGCCAAGTCCGATAGCTAATCCAATACCCAATGCTAATGCGGCAACTATGCCGTAAACAATTGAAGTATAAAGAGTTTTAACTAGCATGCTGGCTGGTAAAAGTTGGTCTAAAATCAAAAAGAAAGTGAATACCCAAATAGCCCATTTTACAATTGATGAAGCAATATAGCCATATCCCACTTTTAATCTTTCAACTGTTGCCCTGACAATTTTTTCTACAATATCAGAAATAACAATTGCAACAATAAAAACTAAAACAGCTACTATTACATTTGGCAGATAATATAACACTTGCGTTAAAAATCCTGCAAATGTGGTCAGTTTGAGAATATCTACAGAAACGAGCAAAGATATTATAACAAAAACCCATTTGAAAATTGCTCCGATAAATTCTGAAGGATTTACTTCAATATTTGCTCTTTGTAATGCTTTTCTCCATCCTTCTTTTTCAAATAGCTTGTTAAATTTTACTGACTTCAATAATTCGGCAATTAATTTTCCGATTCCGATGGAAATTAAATAACCGATTATAAAAACAACTACAGCTAATAATAAATTAGCAATGAAATATAAAAGTTGTTGTAAAAATGGTTGGATGACTGTTAAAGACCAGTCTGTATATGTCATGTGATTTTATGAGTTAAGCGAATAAAATCATCCCGAGCCCGCAGGCGAGGGAATGCCTTACTTCGTTTAATTTTAAATTAATAAATAACTTTAAAGATCATTATATTTATCTGTAAACACAGATAAACCGACCTTTTTATAATATTATATTATTATCCCCTTACCCAATAAGTAAATCAACCCCTAAGGGTGTGGATAACTCAATGCCTTCGCATAGGCGAGGCATTAACACTGAGCCTCAAGGGCGAAGTGTAAAAACTTTGTTATATATATTTTCCCCACCCCTCTGGCAACGGTATTTCCAAATTTATTTCCTTGTTATCCGTTGCCGATTTAAAAGAAATCGCTGTGGCACAAAGCCCAATACTTCTATCCGGCAAAGATTTTTGGTTGCTGTATTTTTCATCGCCTAAAATCGGATGACCCATATTTGCCATCTGAATTCTTATCTGATGGAATCTTCCGGTCTTCGGCATTATTTTTAAAAGCGTATAAACGCTTTTACCCTGAGCCGTGTCGAAGGGCTTTCCATATTTAACTACTTCCCATGATAATTCTGCTGTTCTTGTTTTTGTTGCTTTTTTAATTTCAGCCAAAAGTTCTTCATCAGTTTTGTTTGTGAAACCTTCTGCAAAAAAAGATATTTTATTTACTTTTTCTTTAATTTCTCCTTTTTCCTTATCCAACTTCCCTATCACAATTGCATGATAAGTTTTTTGTATCGTATGCTCGCGAAATTGCTCTGACAATCTTGAAGCTCCTTTTGAAGTTTTTCCAAACAAAACAATTCCAGACACCGGCTTGTCTAATCTATGTACCAAACCCAAAAAAACATTTCCGGCCTGCCCTGAGGGATTCGAAGGGGTTTTTTTATTTTTCTTTTCTTTTAAGTAGTCTTTGACATCTTCCATCAAACTTCTCTCCCCTGTCCTATCTCCCTGAGTCAAAACCCCAGCTGGCTTTAAAACCGCTATTATATGATTATCTTCGTATAATACTTTAATTGACATGTTATTTTATTTATCGTAGCATTAATAATTCCAAAAAAGGAACTCTGACGGCACAGGGCTGTCGGAATCAGCAACTTTACAAGGAGGATATCATGCACCTGATAATCGGCAACATTGACGATGTCCTGAGAGTTTTTGGCCCGTTTGACAATGAAGGACTGGCCGAAGATCATCTGGTCAAACAAGGCTACACGGCTCCCGGCGGGAAGTATTTCGGGGAAGGAACTGGCCGCAACTCCACGAGATTCGAAATAGTGGAAGTGGAGGCGCCAGCTGCGCTGGTAGCCAGAATGTAGATGTGGCCGTCTCTCGAGCAAAGGCTGCAGTTGAGTTTCAGTAAACTTGATTGCGGCTATTTTTTTGCTCATCCCCACACCAAATTTATTTGGTAGTGGCGGATAAAATTTCTTTGATTCTATCTGCTTCGTCTTCTATTACTAGGCCTTCATATTCTCCGCTGTGCGCATGCGTTCCTTTATAAATTGGTTTTTTCTGATCTAAATGTAAATTAAATACATAAGTATTTAATTTATCCTGAGCACCAGCGAAGGACTGCCTTAGATAAATATGGAATCTGGGATAATTGTCAAAATTTATTTTCCTCACCATATTATATTCGTTATTTTCTTTCGTATCTATAATAATATAGCCGACACTTCTTGCCACTTCAACAATATTGCCTTTTATATTTTTTATAACAAAATCCATAATCTCTGCAAATATCTAATTAACCTAATTATTCTAATTGACCTAATCAAATGTCAATGCCTAATGCCTAAAACCGTTTTAGAAATTAGATATTAGAAATTATTTAGAATAATTAGAGCAATTAGTATAATTAGAATAATTTCGTTTATCCGTGCTTGAACTCAATCACATCTCCATCTTTTACAATGTATTCTTTGCCTTCTGTTCTTAATTTACCCTGCTCTCTTGCTTTTGCATAACTTCCGGCATCCATCAAATCTTTCCAGAAAACAACTTCTGCTTTCACAAATTTATTTTGAAAATCGCTGTGAATTGCAGAACCGGCAATTGGAGCTGTATCTCCTTTTTTTATTGTCCATGCCCGCGTTTCGTCTTCTCCGGTTGTTAAAAAAGTTATTAAATTTAAAAGCTCGTAAGATTTTTTTATTAGTAAATCAGTTTCAGACAATTCCGGCAAACCTAATTCAATCCTTTCTGCGGTTGTTAATCCTTCTGATTCATATTCACTCGCCACATCAATAACTAAAGTATTGGGACGTCGGACGTCCCAATTTTCTGGGACTTCTTCGGGTTTGCCGTTTAACAAATACAGCCTTGGCTTGAAAGTTAAAAGCTGATAACTATTTAAAATATTTTTTTCTTCATCTGTAAAACTTTGGTCAACTAAAATCTTTTCGGCAGATAAAAATTCCTTTGCTTTTTTCAAAACAGCCATTTCTTTTACTGCCTCTTTTTTATTTTGCCGCACTTCCCCATCCAATCCGTCAATTCTTTTATTTACGGTTTCTAAATCTTTTAAAATCAATTCAACATCCAAAATTTCTTTTTCTTTCAACGGATTTATATCTTGCTGGGTATTTATAATATCTGAATTTTTAAATGCGCGCAAAACATATAAAATTGCGTCAACCTCGCGGATGTGCGACAAAAATTTGTTTCCCAAACCTTCGCCTTGCGCTGCCCCTTTCACTAATCCTGCAATATCAACGAAATCAACTGTAGCATAAATTTTCTTTTTTGATTTTGACAATTCAGCCAATTTATCAACCCTTTCATCAGGAACCAAAACAACCCCGACATTGGGGTCAATTGTAGCAAAAGGATAATTAGCAATCAAAACCTGCTTTTTTGTTAAAGTTTTAAATAATGTTGATTTTCCAACATTGGGCAAACCAACTATTCCTATAGATAAAGACATATATTTTATTGTGCCATATTTTTTTCTTTTTTTCAATAAAAAAAGAGGGGTTTAGGTGGCCCCCTCCATACCCTAAAAGATGGTCGAATCGGTCTCAGCACTGTTTGTTGTTATGGTGTTTGTTATGTTGCGGCTTAATCGTCGCCCTGTGACTGTTCTTCTCCTTCCTGTCTGCTTCCTTTCTCCCGTAGCTTGCGCCGCGTGCTGCAAACAATTACAACGTCCTGCTTGTCAGCGCTTTGGCACAAACCCTTTTGATGAAATTCGCAATCACCTTTCACGTCACATTCTACTGCCATACACTCGTCTCCTCGTTATCGCGGCTGTTAGATACCACCCTAGCTGAATCCGATCCGACCATCTATGTTGACAATGTTCATACTAACTATCATATTTTTAAAATGGATAAATGTCAACTCTTCACCAAGATTTTTTAGAAATCTGGGTGAAGAATCAATATTCAAAACAAAAAAAATGCCCCAATCCGTTTTTTTGTACGAGAGGAGATTTCGTACGAAACGGACGGGGCCTAGCTGAAGCGTGGCGGCGGAAGTGATGAGCGTGGAATTACCTGGCCTTGGCCAGAGTTGAAAGCTTGATAATGTTCGACCTCTTGAGGCGGGGGAATACAAGCTTCCACCCCGCTCGGATATCCGGTATACAATCGGGGTCGGAGAATATTGTTTCGGGGTAAAGCTTGTGTGTTTCGTGTTTCAACAATTCCCACGCGATGTTCTGTTCCTCGTAATCCAGGAGATGCTGCGTCAGACGCGCCATCTCCTCTTGCTCGAGCGTTTCTCCTCTCTTCGTTCGCTCGAGCAAGGCGTTGGCCTTGCTATAACTTTCTTGGCTTGCATCATACAAGCCCGTACACGCTATGTAGAGGCTTTGAAGATCTTCGGGTGCCGGTCCTATCTCTTCTTCGCCTTCTGCGATTTCCTGGTCGGGCTTCGCCGTAGCGTCATTCTGGACCATATTGTCCACCTGCATAAGCAGGTTTCTAATCCACTCAAGGATCATAATGTCCACCTCCTTCCAACTCACTGTTTTTGGTTCATCCCCCTTCTGCGACTGCAAAAAAGATGACTTACCATGTGCTAACTTTTAACTCTACATTAAAAAAAACTTTTGTCAATACCTTATCTCTCTAAAAATACTTTCCTATAAAAATCGTGTTATTTAAATTTCCATAAAAAAATATTTTCAGAAAAAAAATAAAATTAAAAATATAAATAAAAAGGCTCATTCGAAGTGTGACGCGGCGCGACACAACGAACAAGCCATCCGGCGAAGGCAGTCTTGGCTACATATGGAAAAAGCCTCCGTCTGAAGGACGCTTGAAAGAGTCG
This sequence comes from Candidatus Staskawiczbacteria bacterium, assembly GCA_903923535.1. Taxonomy (GTDB): domain Bacteria; phylum Patescibacteriota; class Minisyncoccia; order Minisyncoccales; family Staskawiczbacteraceae; genus XYD1-FULL-39-28. The sequence continues at coordinate 7,245 of CAIXXY010000059.1, forward strand.
TAAATCGATCCGATGATTGCGACCCTCCACCCTTTGTATACAGCAATCTTTTCCCTATCACGAATGATGGGAAATTCTTCTCTGATCTCCGTATCCAAAATTCTCAAGAGAAGTTCGAGCTTGCTTACCAGGTATTTCTGGTCATTGAATCTGCCCGTGATTATAGCCAGCAATTTCCTGATCCCCCTGTAATTGGCCCGGGCCTTTTTACGCCGTTCATTCACCTCTTGTTTGAAATCAAGACAAACGACGTATAGCCTTTTTATCTCGTCGGGTAAAACCCCAACTATCAAGTCGCCTTTCTCTGCCTCTTTTTTGGGTTCTGATACGGCAGACAAGTCCACCGCATCCCGAGCCGCTTGCAGATTCTTCATATACATAGTAACCACCTCCTTTATATTGTTTTGGCTCCCCCTTTATCCTGCCCTATGCAGATTAAGATTAAGCCAGTGTGCTAACTAATATTATATATTAAAAAATTTCATTGTCAATAAAAAGACGAACAACTTTCTTGAAAAAAAAATAAAAATGGTGTATACTGATATAAATAATATCTGGGCCCGTGGTATAGTGGCAACACATCTCGTTTGCAACGAGAAGCTGCGAGTTCGATTCTCGCCGGGTCCACCACTTCGCTCCGCTACGCGGTGCAAGCACAAAAATATGCCAAAAATATTTGAAGGTTTTAAAAATTTTATTTTAAGGGGAAACGCCGTTGATTTGGCGGTGGGAGTTGTAATTGGGGCTTCTTTTGGAACAGTTGTTACA
>CAIXXY010000060.1 GCA_903923535.1 Candidatus Staskawiczbacteria bacterium
CGTCGTCATCGTCATCATCAGCGACTGTATCATCGTCATCTTTATCATCTGTGTCATCGTCCCAATTAGTATCTTCAAAATCATCATCTTCATTTATAAGCCTGGTTAAAAATTCTTTTTCCATTTTTTAAAATTATTTTAATAATTATTTTTACAATTTATATCTATTATATTTTTTCATAAACTATTGTCAAGACTTACTTCTCCACAATTGGTAAAAATTATTTTAATAACTTTTAATAGCGGCGCAAATTGCCACCCCTAAAGCATCAAACGCATCGTCTTTTTTCCTGTTATTTTTTGTTAAATCAAAATTATCTATATCAATAGTTTTTTTGATCATTTGCTGGATTTGTTTTTTTTCCGCCCTGCCATATCCTGCAATAGCCATTTTCATTTGAAGCGGGGTAAATTCACATACGGGCAATTTTTTTTCTTCAGCCGCCAATAAAATTACTCCCTTAGTCTGGCTTACTGGCATAACTGTTTTTAAATTTTTAAAGAAAAATACACTTTCAATAGACATCACATTTGGCTTGTGTTTTTCTATCAGCTTTGTTATTTCTTTATATATTTTTTTGAGTCGTTCTCCTGTCGTTGATAATTTATCCGTAATTATGCATCCAAAATCAATAACTTTAAGGCATTGTTCCTGCCCCCTTTCTTTTTTGATAATGGCATATCCCACCACAACTGACCCAGGATCTACGCCTAAAATAATCATGAGAAATTAATTTTTGAGATTTGAGTATATATCGTTTACTGCATCATTTTCATCCAATGTTTCAAAAAGCCTTTGGATTTGCTCCTTTTCTTTTTCTGAAACTTCAACTTCTTCTTTGGCAATATAATCTAAAGATGCAGACTCAACTTTGATTCCTTTTTCTTCCAAAGATTTTTTAACATTTTCTAAATCTTCCGGTTTTGTATAAATATCAAGCTTATCTTCGTTTGTTTTTACGTCATCAGCACCCAACTCAATTGCCATCAATTCCAATTCTTCTTTTGATTTGCCTTCAATTGGAACAGTTATAGCTCCTTTTTTATCAAACATCCACCTTACAGCTCCTTCGCCTGCCATCTTGCCGTTGTTTTGGTTTAAAATGGATTTTATTTCACTTAAAGTTCTATTTGGATTATCTGTGATGCCGTCAATTATTAAAGCAATTCCTCCTGGCCCAAAACCTTCATAAGAAACTTCTTCCAAATTTTCTCCGGCCAACTCTCCAGTTCCCCTTTTAATTGCCCTTTCAATATTTTCTTTAGGCATATCCATAGCTTTTGCCTGTTCAATAGTGGCTCTCAGTTTGGAATTTTTTGTGGGGTCTCCAGAACCCCCGCCGTCTTTAACTGCAATTGTAATCAATCTTCCGTATTTGGAATATATCTTTCCTTTTTTTGCAGCATTGGCCATCTTTGTGGCCATAACTGTTTTTGCATGGCTATGTCCTGACATATTAGGTGTTAGGTGTTGGGTGTTAGGTGTTAGCTTCGCCCGAACCTTTTAATTTAAATTTTATAAATAATACTATTGTGGCAAGAATTATTGTTATTGCTAAAGCTGTAAAAAATAAAAACCAAGGGTTTGTTGTTTTATTATTATCTTGGTTTATGTTTGTTGTCTGGCTCAAATCGGCTAATCCCGCCTCAATACCATTATTATTATCAGAATTTTTTGTTTTTGGCAAGGCAGTGGAACTTTTTGTCGCAGATGAAATAATATTTTTATTTCCTGGGGTTAATGTCAAACTCCATTGCCAATTCGCGCCAACTTTATTATACGATTGGCCTAATGGAGCTTTTATAAATGACACAGAATTAATAATTTTTCCGTCAGGCGTCAAAAGATTTAACCCGTCCTCATCATTGTTTAGCATTATCTTAGTATCAGGTCTCTTAAAAACTAAATATCCATTGGCAAGTATTTTTGTATCTTTTGGGATTGTATAAGTTGTTATTGTTCCTTTTGTATCTTGAATTTGCCAGCTGGACAAATCAACATCAGAATTATTGGAATTATACAGCTCTATCCATTCATTGGTTTCATCTGCTCCAGCAGGATTTGGCAAAATTTCATTTAAAAAAATTCCGCTTAGATATGTTATCGCAGGCGTTGGTGCTGGCTCTGGTGTCGGTGCTGGGGTTGGTGTTATATTCGGATTTTGGTCATTAGGATTTGGAGTTTGGTTGGGATTTTGGTCATTGGGATTCCCGACATAAGCCAATCCCTGATCTTTTATTTTTTGCAGAGTTTTAGGTCCAATTCCTTTTACCCTATCCAAATCATCAACTGAAGAATAAGGTCTTCCATCAATAATTCTTTGGGCGTAAGTCGGTCCAATACCAGTCAATTCGTCCAGTTGCGATAATGTCGCAGAATTTATGTCTATCTGTTCGGCTAAAACAAAAACTGGAAGGGCAAGTGATAATAGAAGAAATAAAAATAAAACCTTTTTCATATTTATCTATTATACAACAAAAAGCCCAATTCGCGGGGCTTTTTTTAAAAATATTTTTATTCTTCGATTGAAACTTCAATTTTATCGCTATCGTTTACAACAATTTGATTAGCCCGCATAACGTATGAAATATCTTTTAAGAAAGGTTTTAAGATGTTTTGCTTATCATTAGGACATTTAATTTCTAGCAGAGATATGCTTGCTCCAAATCTTATTTTTTTAATAGTCTTAATTTTTCTAGATTCAGATATTAAAAGCAGAGCTAATTTAGCGCCTTCAGCCAGCTCATCTTCAAGAAGTTTATTACCTGTAGGCCACTTCATATTATGGATGCTTCCAGTTTTCTCATTTCTATAAAAATACCCTTGGCCATTTTTAGATTCAATCGATTCATGTATATTTTCTCCGTCGCTATTTTTTATTATATCAGCATGGTACATTTCTTCTGTGATGTGAGGGATAAAAGGCGATGCCATTTTGAGAATGTTCAAAAAACTCTGATAGGCAGCATATTGAGCAGAAAGTTTTTCAGCAGATTTTTCTTTGTCATCAGAATTTATCGATAATCTTCCTTTGGCAATTTCTAAATAATTATCGCAAAAATCCGGCCAAAAGAAATCTTCAAATAATCTTCTGGCTTGAGAGAATTCATAATTTCTAAATGCTTTTGACATTCCTTCAGCTGTTTTAAGCGATCTCTGCAAAATCCATTTATCAAATGCTTCAAGGTTTTTTTCTTGCAATTCAATCTTTGTATCAAAATCTTGTAATTTGCCTAAAACAAGTTTGCCTGCGTTATAAATTTTCGTTACCAGCTTTTTCCCTTTTTCAACTTCTTTTTCATCAAAATATGCATCCCTTCCCAATACTGCTCCGCACATTGAATAACGGATGGCATCTGCAGATTTTGTTTCAATCAATTCTTCAGGGCTTAATTTTCCTCCGCCTGTTTTTTTGCTTATCTTTTCTCCCTTTCTTAATAAAATATGACCGGATATCATTAAATCTTTCCATGGCACTTCATTATGCCTGTATAGACCCATTAATATCGAATAAACTGCCCATGTCCTTATTATATCGTGCGCCTGAGGACGCATGGACATCGGATATAGCTTACCTTTTAACGATTTATTAAGTTGATTATTACTATTGATATCTGGCGTTAATGAAGAGGTAAACCAAGTATCCAAAACGCTTTTTTCTGCAATTAATTTTCCAGTTTTACAATTTTCACAATTACTGTCAATTTTTTTAATTTTCGGATCTATAGGAAAATCATTTTCATCCAGGATTACAATATTTTCACAATTTGAGCAGTTAAAAACAGGAATTGGAATGCCATAAAATCTTTCTCTGGAAATACACCAGTCCCATTTTAAACCAGATACCCATTCCTCATATCTTTTTTTCATATAAGAAGGATGCCAGTTTATTTTGTTTCCAGCCTCCAAAAGATTTTCTTTTGTATCAAGCATTTTTATAAACCATTGGGTTGTCGGCAAAAATTCAATCGGAGTGCCGCATCTTTCATGTATTCCAACGCTATGCATGATTTTTTCCTCTTTTTTTACAAAGCCGCCTTCTTTAAGCTTTTCAATAATTATTTTTCTGGCAGCATCTATTGTTTTTCCATTCATTTCCGGCAGCTCATCTATATTCTGCATTTTTCCATCCTTGTCTAAAATAATTATTTCTGGCAATCCATATGTTTTTGCCCAATATATATCTGTTTCATCTCCATAAGTGCAGCACATGACAGCTCCGCTGCCTTTTTCTATTTCAACTTTATCGTCTGGCATAATAGCCACTTCTTTGCCCAAAGGTGTTGTAATTTTTTTACCTATAAGATGCGTATATCTTGTGTCTTTTGGATTTACAAAAACCGCTACGCATGCAGAAAGCAATTCTGGCCGTGTTGTGGCAATAATCAAATCTTCGCCATTTTCCAATTTAAATGCCAAGTCATAAAAAACGCCTTCTTTTTCCTTATCTTCTTTTTCAGCTTGCGCAAATGCTGTATGGCATTCAATGCAATATAAAGCAGGGGTATTTTTTTTATATATCAACCCTTTTTCATAAAGTTCCTTAAATACTGATTGGGATAACTTTTGTACATCAGAAGAAATAGTAGAATATTCCAGTTTCCAATCCATGCTGAAACCAGCTGATTTAAAAAGATTTTCATAAAGTTTTTTATATCTGTCTGTAGTATCCAGGCATAATTTAACAAATTCTTCCAATTTTACATCCTGTCCTCTTTTTCCTATTTCCTTTTCAACTAATCTTTCAGTAGGCAACCCATTATTATCATATCCTATGGGATATCTTACATTTGCCCCTTCCATTCTTTTGAATCTAGCGATAACTTCTGCCTGAACATAAGAAAAAATATGCCCTAAATGCAATGCTCCTGAAATAGTAGGGGGAGGCGTATCAATATCAAAAAGCGGACCTGACTGTTCGGGATTAAATTTATAAATTCCTTCTTTTTCCCAGAAATCCTGCCAATATTTTTCTTTTTCTAAAGGATTATACCTCTCTTTTTCTTCTGCCATTTTTTACTAATCTTAATATTTTTTTGCTTGCTTGTCAAAATAAATTTTATAGTTTGTATATGAAAAAACAGATCATATGATCTGTTTTTTCAGTTATACTAATTTACTTTGGTTTTTATTTTTTATTCCCAGATGTTCGTAGGCTAAGTTTGTAGCGACTCTGCCTTTAGGAGTTCTTTCAATAAGTCCGCATTGCATCAAATATGGCTCATAAATATCTAAAATTGTGTCTTCCTCTTCCATTGAAGCTGCCGCTAAAGATTGCAAACCAACTGGTCCGCCATTAAATTTTTCAATTAAAGACGAAAGTATTGATCTATCGCTTGGTTCTAATCCTAAAATATCAACTTCCAAAGAATCCAAAGCTGATTCAGCAATTTCTTTTGTAATTATTACTTCATCCCTCACTAACTTTGAGTTTGCTTCGTTATAAAATTTTGTTCTTTGCTCTTCATTCTCAAAGTTAGTGAGGGACAAACCCTGAACTTGCGCAAAATCCCTGACTCTTTTTAAAAGACGGTTTGCGACCCTTGGAGTGAATCTTGAACGTTTGGCTATAGTTTCTACAGCTTCTGGCTCCATGTTTATTTTTAAAAGCTTGCCAGATCTTTCAATTATTTTTTCAATGTCTTTGTTGGTATAAAAATTAAGCTGGAATGAAGCGCCAAAGCGATTTCTTAAGGGAGCTGACAATAATCCTGGTTTTGTAGTAGCTCCGATTAAGGTGAATTTAGGCAATTTTAACTCCATTGTTCGCGCCATCGGTCCTTTTCCCAAAACCAGATTTAATTTATAATCTTCCATAGCAGGATATAAATATTCTTCTATGGTTTTATTTATCCTGTGGATTTCATCTAAGAACAAAACATCGCCTTCTGATAAATTAGTCAAAATTGCAGCCAAGTCACCGGCTCTTTCTAAAGCAGGCCCTGAAGTTGACCTTATTGTTTTTCCCATTTCATTTGCCACAAGATAAGCCAACGTGGTTTTGCCTAGCCCTGAGTTGCCATAAAACAACAAATGGTCCGGACTCTGGCTCCTTTGCTTTGCAGCTGTGATGATTATCCTGATATTTTCCTTGATTTTGTCCTGCCCGACGTATTCAGACCAAGAACCCGGCCTTAAAGCAGAATCCAATAATTCGTCTTCTTTTTTTGGTAACATTTGTGAGTTCATTTTATATAAAATGCTTGAGCCTTCACCATACTAATTGTATTTTTGCTTTAGAATATACAAAGTTATAATATTTTGTGTAAATTTGAGAAAAGTATTGACGGGATGGTGAAGGCTTGACATATGAATTAAAAGATGCTACAATTGAAAATATTGATATTATACTGACTTTTTACGCATTAAAACCAAATTCTAGAGACATAAAGACAAGCGGCTCTAGAGTTGGAGGTATTTATTTGGATTTATCTCAGCTTCGGATAATCTTGCTCCGGCTCGATTATTCCTCAGACAAATCTTTATTTATGTCCCAGACATAAGAACACCTCCAACTCTAGAGCCGCTTTTAATTTGCAAAGTTATTTAACTTCTTCTGGCGTTTTTTTGAGCGGCGGAATATATTTTCCTTGGCCACCGCGAAACCCCTTCACCAATTTTACTAATTATTTTGTGTTACTCCTATGACAGCCGAAGGCGCTTCGCTTTCAAATCTCCGCACAAATATCAACTCGGCTGAAATTGGTGTGGGGTTAATCAATTTACAATCTGGGCTTCGTCTTCTTCAACTACTCTTAATACTTCTTCCAATGTTGTTTTTCCTGAAACAACATTGATTAATCCAGCTTGATACATTGTTATCATTCCTTTTTTTATGGCTAATTCCCTGATTGAAGAGACCGGGGGATTGGTTAAAATAAATTTTTCCATTTGTGAATCAACCAAAAATGCTTCATATAATCCCTGCCTTCCTTTGTATCCTGTAAAATTGCAGGCTTGGCACCCGCCTTCTTTTACTTTTGCAATTTTAACTTCGTCCAAATCAGGAAGTTTTAAAGATGCTGGTAATCCTTTTAGTCCTCTTTTAATCTCTGCTAGTTCTTCTGCAGTAGGCTTTACAAGCGTCGAGCATTGTTTGCAGACTTTTCTCAATAATCGCTGTGCTACGGCCATTTTCAATCCTGACGCGATTGATGATGGGTCTACGCCAAGGTCTACAAGTCGTGGAATGGTCCCTGCTGCGTCATTAGTGTGTAATGTAGATAATACCAAATGTCCTGTTAAAGCTGCCTGTAGGGCTATTTTTGCAGTTTCTAGGTCTCTAATTTCACCGACTAAGATAACATCGGGGTCCTGTCGTACAATTGAACGGAGGCCATCGGAAAAATCATATCCTTTTTCAGGAGCTACCTGCGTCTGGGAAACTCCTTTCAGGTGATATTCAATCGGGTCTTCGATGGTTATAATCTTTATTTCTGGATTTTGTATTTTTTTTAAAAATGCATAAAGAGTGGTTGTTTTTCCAGAACCTGTTGGACCCGTAACAATTATCATCCCGTTAGGTTTTTCAATTTCTTTCTGGAAAACTTTATAAAGATCATCTCTTAATCCCAAATCATCTAAAGAAATCAAGCTTTTCGGATTTAAAATTCTCATTACGATTGATTCTCCATATTCTGATGGCAAGCTGGAAGTTCTTATTTCAATAAGTGATTCTTTCACTTCAATAGTAAATCTGCCGTCTTGAGGCTTATCTACAATATTCAATTTTAATTTTGAAAGAAGTTTTAATCGGGAAATTAAATGATGATATATATTATGGTCAAAAAAAATAACATCCTGTAAGATGCCGTCTAATCTTATTCTTAATCTTGCTTCATCTTCTTGCGGTTCAATGTGAATATCAGAAACATCAAGAGCTATTGATCCATATAAAATAACATCCAAAAGTTCTGTGACATTTTGTGTAAAATATTCCTGGATTTTCTTTTTGAATTCTCCGATATCCTTTACTTGAGTTTCCACTTCTTCAATAATTTTCGGAGAAATTGTTACAGAACCAAGTAATCTTTTTGTTTCATCCATGAATTTGCGAGCAAGCGAGTAAATTCATGCATCGATTGAGGCATAATATATCGATTGCATTGTTGCCTCAATCGAGGCGATGCCTTTAATTCTATTTAATATTATTTATTATGTTTTTCAGGTCAGCTCCTTTTTTCATTAGGTCTGAAGCTGTCTGAAAAATTCCGGCCGTCAATTTATTTTTAAAATTTTCAGTATAGATTATCAGGGCAGTCAAAAGGCAATTTGCAGATTCTTTACTTGCCCCCACACCAGAACGAGAACTATTTTCCTTTGTGTTTTCGCCACTCACATCATCTCGTTTGGTGTGGGGGTGAATATTTTCAATTAAATTGAAAATTATTTCAGGAAGGGAATTTTCTCCTATCAGATTGATTTTACCAAATTTTTCATTATTCTGGCTATTATCTATATTCACAATTGGCGAATCCAATAAAAAGCCAAAAGAATTCAGTTTATCAGATAGCTCTTTTGCATAATCTTTTATGCCGACAGTTATAATAAGATCTGGTTTTGTTTCTGAAAAGTAAAATGCGATATTGTCTTTCTTTATATTACCATTTTCTAAGGTCAAATGTATCTTTAAAGCATCGCTATTTTTTTCATAATAGATTTGTGATATTTGGGCAACATTATTTGGAATTGAAATAACGAAATTTTTAGGATAAGAAATAAAATCTAAGGATGGGGCTAAAAATTTAAGGTTATCAGGCAGGGTGTCTATAATTAAGTTTACATTTTTGCTTAATTCTTTTAAAGTATAAAAAAGAGCCAATGTAGAAGCTATGGCTTCTGGCTCTTGTGAAGGGATAAGGTAAATATTCTTTGCTTCACTGATAAGTTGTTTTGATTCTTGTATTTCCATGTTAATATACCCTATAAAATTTTATTATATAAGTCAACTCTTCACCTTTGTGGATAATTATATTGTTTAATCTATGAAGGTGAAGAAAGTGAAGAGTCAATGTTAATAAAAAAAATAACGACAAATTATAAACAGACTCAGAAATTGGGAGAAAAGATGGCGAAGGAAGTTTTAGCCCTTCGGCAAGCTCAGGACAAAAACAACTCTGCGGTTGTTTTTGGTTTGCAAGGAAATTTAGGCGGAGGTAAGACAACTTTTTTACAGGGATTTTCTAAAGGCCTAGGGATAAAAGAAAAAATATTGAGCCCAACATTCGTGATTTTGAAACATTTCAAAATCACGAAATCCCAAATCCCAAATCCCAAATCCCAAACAAATTCTAAATTCCAAATTCTAAATTCCAAATTCACGGATTTTTATCATATCGATTGTTATCGGTTAAAAAATGAAAAAGATATTTTGGCATTAATGGGTTTTTCTGCCAAAGGCGGACCAGCCTCTGGCTGGAAAAAAATAATTGAAAATCCAAAAAATATTATAGCAATCGAATGGCCAGAGAAGATTAAGAGAATTTTACCTAAAAATATTATTTATATTAAATTTACCTGCCCTGAGCAGAGCCGAAGGGTTGATAAGAATAAGAGAGAAATAAAAATAAAAATATGATACAATCAGATAATGGAAAAAAGACTAATTATTATTGATTCAAACGCCTTATTGCACAGATCTTTTCATGCTTTGCCTCCTTTGACAAATAAATCAGGGCAAGAAACGGGAGCTGTTTATGGATATTTGTTAACCTTGTTTAAAGCAATAAATGATTTAAAAGCTAATTATGTTGTTGCTTGTTTTGATACAAAAATGCCTACATTCAGGCATGAAATGTTTAAGGATTATAAGGCCCAAAGGCCTCAAACGCCCTCGGGGATTATTTCGCAGATACCAATCACTAAAGAAGTCCTCCAAGCTTTCAGGATTCCTGTTTTTGCCAAAGAAGGAGTAGAGGCAGATGATTTGATAGCTACAATTTGTGAATTGGTAAAAAATGAGGAAAACATAAAGGTTTATATTGTTTCTGGAGATTTAGATAATTTGCAGTTAGTGAATGAGAATGTAAAAGTTTATACTATGGGAAAAGGGATACGAGATACTGTTATTTATGATATAAATAAAGTTGAGGAAAGATTTGGGGTGAAGCCTGAGCAAATGGTAGATTTTAAGGCTTTGATTGGAGATCCTTCTGATAATATCCCTGGAGTTGAAGGTATTGGCAAAAAAACAGCTGCAGAAATAATACAAAAATATGACAATATAAAAAATCTTTACGAAGAGCTTGCAACAGATACCGCTGTTTTAAAACCAAAAGTAAAAGAAATGTTAAAGAAGAATAAAGAATCTGCCCTAATGTCTCGCGAATTATCACAAATGAAAAAAGATGTTGATATAGAATTTAAAATTGAAGATTGTAAATTTGGAAATTTTGACCAAATAAAAATAGAAGAAATTTTTAAGAAATTGGAATTTAATTCGTTAATTCCAAGAATTCAATCACTTAAAAGTTAAAAAAAGGCTACGAATCTACAAATCTTTTACTAATATACGAATACGAATTCGTAATTAGTATATTCGTACTGATTAGTAAATTAGTAGCCATAATCTATGGCTAAACGCACAACAAGAATTGCTGTTCCTATAATTTTAACAGGTATTTTTATTATTACAGTTTTTATAGCTTTAGGCTATCAACAATTAGATCCTGCTTTTTATTTAGTTATTTTATTTCTTATTGTCTTTATTTTCTTTTTTGGCATTGCAATTGGCCAGGATATTGCTTCTCCTCTTAAAAAATTATTAGATAAGGCAAAAGAATTAAGCGAAGGAAATTTATCCAGCAGGGTTTATTTAGAGACTAAAGATGAACTTTCAGAATTAGCTGATGTTTTTAACAAAATAGCTGAAGAACTTCAAGAAAGCCACGAACAGGGAGCGAACCTAGAAAAGTCTGTTAATGTAAAAGTGAAAGCTAAAACTCAAGATTTGGAAGAAACAATAAATGCATTAGAACAGAAAGTAAAAAATAGGACCATAGAGTTGGAAAGATTGATTAAAGAATCAAATGGGCTGCAGGAAGCTTTAAAAAGCAAAGAAACAGAAGCAGATCAGCTTAAAAAAGAATTAAACGATCTTAAGCAAAAAACTAATCAATAATATGCCAGAACTTCCTGAAGTCCAAACTACTGTCTCTGGATTGAATAAAAAGGTCCTCAAAAGGACCTTTGTTGATGTTTGGTCCGATTGGAAAAAAATAGTAAAAAAACCAAAAGATTTCGAACAATTTAAGAAAGAAATAAAGAATAAGAAAATAAAAAAGATATGGCGCAGGGCGAAAAATATAATTTTTGACTTGTCCCCCACTAATTTTGATGTTAAAGAAAAAAAGCATAGGCAAAAAGGAAAAAGCTCAAAATTAGTGGGGGATAAATCTGAAGGACCTGCCCTGAGCGGAGCCGAAGGGTATTCTCTTTTAGTGCACCAGAAAATGACAGGTCATCTTTTGATTGGAGATTGGCAGTTATTAGAAAATAAATGGAAGCCAATAAAAGAAGGACCTTTAAATGATCCATATAATAGATTTATTCATTTATTATTTTTTCTTGATGGCGGAAAAATGATGGCGCTTTCTGATGTAAGAAAATTTGCCAAGGTTGAGCTTTGGAAAACAGAAGAATTATTAAATTCAAAAGAATTCAAAAATTTAGGGCCAGAACCATTAGATAATAATTTTACTTTTTTAAAATTCAAAGAAACTTTAACCCTTCGGAATACTCAGGGCAAGAAAATAAAAGGCAGGACCCTCCTTCGCCAAAGGCTACGGACGGGCAAAGTAAAACAGGTTTTAATGAATCCTGAAATAATTGCGGGTATTGGAAATATCTATTCTTCGGAAATTTTGTGGCAGGCGAAAATACATCCGGAAAAAAATGTTGCAAAATTAAATGAAAAAGAGTTAAAATCTATTTACGATTCAATAAAAAAAGTTTTAACATTAGCTGTAAAGCTTGGCGGAGAAAGCTTCTCTGATTACAGAAAACCCGATGGAAGCAAGGGAGATTTTGATACTGAAAGAAAGGCATATAGAAGAGAAGGCCAAAAATGCAGCCGATGCGGAAAGAAAATAAAAAGAATAAAATTAGGAGGCAGAAGCACATTCTTCTGTCCAAAATGCCAAAAACTATAAAATGATTTATTTTGTTTACGGAGAAGACTCTTACAGGTCAAAAAGGAAATTGGAAGAGATAATTTTAGGCTATAAAAAAGTCCACGAATCCGGGCTGAATTTGATTTATATTGATGCTAAAGAAAAAGACTTCAAAGATTTTTATAATAACCTGAAAATCACCTCTATGTTTGCTGAAAAAAAATTGATAATTTTAAAAAATGTTTTCAGCGATGCAAAATTTCAGGAAGATTTTTTAGAAAATGTCAAAAATTTAGAGGATATAAAAGATATTATTGTTATTTATGAAGATGAACCTGCTGACCAGAGAACTAAATTTTTTAAAGCATTGCAAAAATGTGCCAAATGCCAGGAGTTCAACTTTTTGCAGCCTGCCATATTGAAAAAATGGATAGTCCAAGAATTTGAAAAAAACCCCGCAAAATCGCCTGATGGCGATCGCGGGGTAAAAATAAATCCTGATGCGCTAGACCTGCTTGTAAGTTATGTTGGAAATGATTTATGGCAAATGGCAAACGAAATAAATAAATTATCAAATTACAAGGAAGGATCTATAGTTAAAAAAGAAGATGTTGAATTGCTTGTAAAGCCAAATTTAGAAAATGATATTTTTAAAACAATTGATGCTTTAGCTTCAAAGGATAAGAAATTAGCATTATCTCTATTGCACAAGCATCTTGATAATGGAGATAATTCTCTCTATTTGCTTTCAATGATCGCTTATCAGTTCAGAAATCTTTTATCTATCAAGGAAATGCAGGAATTGCAAAAACCATATGGAATGATTGCAAAGTTATGCGGATTGCATCCTTTTGTGGTTCAGAAAAGCTATTATTTATGCAATCAATTCTCAATCGAACAGCTAAAAAAAATCTACCAGAAGGTTTTTCAGGTAGATTCGGATATTAAGACAGGGAAGATTGAAGCGGAGCTAGCGTTAGATTTGCTTTTATCAGAAATTTAAATCTTTTTATCTATTAACTTTGTTAATCTTGATTTATGCCTTGAGGCATTATTCTTCTTGATTACTCCCACTTTGGCAGCTTTATCGAGTGCGGCATATATTTTGGGCAGAAGCTTTTTGGCATCCGCCATTTTTTTTGCCAAAACTAAAGCATTAGCTTCTTTTACGAGCTTCTTTATATTATTTTTATAGACGGTATTTTGCTCATTTCTTTTTGCAGATTGTCTTATAGCTTTTTTAGCTGATTTTGTTATTGCCATAATATAAATATATTAGCAGATAATAATAAAAATGTAAATAGCTAAGATTTTGATTTATCTTCTGTTAGTGGTAAAATTAATAAATCTTAAAATTTATAAGAGTATGTCAGAAAAATCAAGAGGAGAATATTCAGAAGAAGAATTAAAGCAGACAGAAAAAACACGCGCTTTTGCCGAAGGCACTGTTGCAAGAGTGGAGAATTTTGAAGAGCTTAATGCTCCGACTGAAGAAGAAGCGCATGAGAAATATATTAAAAAGACCAGAGAAGTCTTTGATTATTTTGTCGTCCACGGAAAAGAAAATATTAAAGATGGAAAATTAGAGATAAATCAGCACTCGGATTTGGATGGAAAATTTGCAACACTTTTGTTTAAGTTAGGAGGTTTTGATGTAAGAGATAAAGAAAAAGATAAAGAAAATAAAAATTTAGAACATGTTGAAAAAGGAACAGTTGGTTCTAAGGAGGGCGGAGTTGTTTTTGACACTGGAAATATATATGGGATAAAGTATGACCAGAAAACGGGCAAATTAATAATAGATCATCATCCTATTGGTCAAGGTGTTGAGGTTAAAAATGACACGTGTGCCGCCAAATTAATATATGAAGCTTTAAGCAATTTGGGATTTTTGGAAAAAAGAACTGATTTAGAAGATGCTGTAGAATTTGTGAATCAAGTAGACAATAAAACATTTCCTTTAGATAAGGAAATGTTAAAAGATTACCATAGGTCACTTTTTGGACTTGCAGAATTTATCAAACCAGAGAAGCTTGTTGAATTTTTCGGAGAATGGCATGAGGCTTCAAAAAAAATATTATCTGATGAAGATTTGAAAAAGTTAGGGGTTAAATATAAGTTTAAAAATAAAAAAACAGGGGAAATGGTTGAAATAGACAGAAGCAGAGATTTAAAAGATAAAGTTGATGAATCTATTGAACTATTAGAGCAAATGGAAAAGAATGGAATGGCGGTTGATTCCCCTTCATACGGAAAAATTTTAGTAGATGTTTCAGAAGTCGCTAAAAAACTTCCCCTTGGATTTGATATAGCAAGGGCTTACGGATATGGCGCATATGTGATGTGGAATCCTGAAAATAAAAGTTTTTTAATTAATACGGTAGGAGATTTTAAGAAAGAACATAAATTTGATCAGGGCATAGATATGAGGGCAAGACATATGTGGATAAAACCGCAAAAAGATGAAACCCCTTTAACACTTACCCTTAAAGATATTCTTTCAACATTATCTGATGGAGGTTTTGAGGCAACGGGAAAATTAGAAGAATATTTAAAACATAAGGCAGGCAATCAAGAAATACTGGCTCCTGAAAAACCGAAAGAAATTTCAAAGCAGGAAGGAAAGAAATTATCAAAAGAAGAGGCATGGCGAATTTTATCAGGCCCAGATGTGGTAAAAACAATATATGAACGCAAGAATTTAGAAGAGATAAAAGTAGCTTTTAAAGAACTGACAGGGAAAGATTTAAAAGAAGAAAGAGACAGAAAGGTAGAAGAAAATTTAAAACCTAAACACAAGAAAATTTTAAAAGGGGAACATACAGAACAATACAGGCAATGGATTATAAAAAAAGAGCAGGAAAGAATTTTGCGAGATGATCATTCTAAAGCGCTTGATATTTTATGGAAAAGAAATCCTGGTATAGAAGAAGAAGATAAAGAAAAATATCTGTCTGAACTTAGAAAAAAATTAGGATTGAATGTTAGGGGCGGAGTCGTTACGCTTGATTTGTTAATAAATGAAGGCTATGAAGTTGAAAAAGCTGAAAAATTATTGTTTTCTGACAAAGTAAAAATACCTATGACAGGAAAAGTAGAATATCTGTTTTTTGACAGCAAAAAAGATATCGGGCAAATACTTATTGGTATAAAATCAAATATAACAGACAAAGCAGAGAATACAGCTAGATTGAAAATTGAAGAAGGAAGAAGAATATTAAAGGAAGAAAGATATTTTTGCACTAGAATTGTCATAGATAAAGCAGTCGCAGATTATAACTTACAAGAACATCAAGGGAAAGCCAAACAGGAAAAAAGTTCAGAAAAATCTGCTGAATCTGGTGAAAAGAAAAAAAGTTTTGAAGATTTAGTAAAAGATGGCAATGAGCTGGTAGAAAAATTCAAAGATGCGCCTACTGGCATTGAAAATTACAAAAATTTTAGAAGAGAAATCTACAAATTAAATAGAGAATTTGCCAAGGTTGAAAACAAGAAAAATGATAGAAATTTGATAAAATGGGAAAAAAGTGTCCGTGAAACTATGAAGAAATTGAAGCCAGCCAGTAAAAAATTAGATAATACAGAGAACAGAAAAGAAAGCGCAGAATCGGCAAAAATAGAAAAACCTGCTGAGCTTAGCGAGGAAGAACTGATGGATGAATATGTGCCATTAAGGAAAAGATTTAATAAAGCTAGCGGTGAAGTTAAAGAAGAACTTGGAAAACAGGTGGCGGCTCTCAAAAAAAGAATTGAGGCGGCGCAGCTGAAAGAAAAAAATAAAGGTTAATTAAAAAACTGGGATTATTTTCCCAATTTTTTGATTAAATCGCGGATTTCTGCTGCTCTTTCAAAGTCTAAATTTTTAGCAGCTATTTTCATTTCTTTTTCCAAGAGTTTTTTGTCATGCACCATCCAGAATTCATAATCAATATCTTCTTTTTTAGAAAAGCCCCAATCCCTTATATCGGTAATAATTGTTTTTGGAGTTATTTTATTTTTTTTATTGTAATCTTCCTGAATTTTCCTTCTCCTATTTATTTCATTTATTGCCGATTGCATTGAGGAAGTTGTTTTATCAGCATACAAAATTGCTCGCCCATTTAAATGCCTTGCAGCTCTGCCCATTGTTTGTATTAATGTTGTTTCATTTCTTAAAAATCCCTCTTTGTCAGCATCTAAAATTGCAATCAATGAAACTTCAGGCAAATCAATTCCCTCTCTTAATAAATTAATTCCAACTAGCACATCATATTTTCCTTCTCTGAGATTTTTTAAAATTTGAGGCCTTTCCATTGTTTTAATTTCAGAGTGCAGATATTGAGTTTTAATTCCCCTTTCAACCAAATAATCAGAAATTTCTTCAGCCAATCTTTTTGTTAAAGTCACAACAAGCGTTCTTTCTTTTTTTGCAACCTGTTTTTTTACTTCTTCTATTAAATCCTTAATCTGATTTTCTGTTTTTTTAATTTCAATCTGCGGTTCCAAAAGCCCTGTTGGCCTTATTAATTGTTCTGCAATATATTTGCCAGCCTTTTGCTTTTCAAAGTTGGCCGGAGTGGCTGATACATAAATTGTCTGTTTCTGTCTTTTTTCAAATTCAGCAAAATTTAAAGGTCTATTATCAACTGCCGAAGGCAAACGGAAGCCAAAATCAATCAGGGTTTCTTTTCTAACTTTGTCCTGCACAGACATAGCTCTTATTTGTGAAACTGAAATATGGGATTCATCAATAAAAATTAATGATCCGTCAGGATTTACCCGATCAAATTGTTTCGCCTTTGGCGAAACACCGCCGGCTTTGCCGGCGGATTTGACCGGGTGAAAATAATTAAAATAATCAACTAAAGAAAATGGAGCATCTCCTGGCTTTCTGAATTCCAATTGCCTTGAGTAGTTTTCAATGCCATGGCAAAATCCTACTTCTCCAAGCATTTCCAAATCATAATTTGTCCTTTGTTCTAATCTTTCTGCTTCAAGCAGTTTATTTTGTTTTTTTAATTCTTTCAGTCTGTCTTGCAGTTCTAATTTTATATTTTCTATGGCTATATTTAATTTATCCTGGGGAGCCACCCAGAAGGTAGCTGGGAATAATATGAATTTTGAATTTTGAATTTCGAATTTTGAATTAAATTTTGGTGATGCAGTAGAAATCTTTTCTATTTTATCTCCTAAAAATTCTATCCTTAAAAGTTGTTCTCCGGTTACTAAATAAATTTCTATTAATTCTCCCCTTACTCGGAATGTGCCGGGTTTAAAATCAATGTCATTTCTTTTATATTGCAAAGTTGTCAGATGATAAATAAAATCTTTTCGTTTTAATTTTTGCCCGGCTTTTAAATCCAAAGAAACATTCTGGTAATTTTCAGGAGAGCCTATGTTATAAATGCAGGAAACAGAAGCTACAACAATTACATCTTTTCTGGACAAAACATCTTGGACGGCCGCATGCCTAAGCCTGTCAATTTCTTCATTTACTTTGGAATCTTTTTCTATATATGTGTCTGACTGAGGGATATATGCTTCTGGCTGGTAATAATCATAATATGAAACAAAATAATGCACTGCATTGTTGGGAAAGAATTCTTTGAATTCCTGATAAAGCTGGGCAGCTAAGGTTTTATTGGGAGAAATAATCAAAGTGGGTTTTTGCATTTTTTCAATGACTTTTGCCATTGTAAAAGTTTTTCCAGATCCAGTCACGCCCAAAAGCACTTGGTCTTTAACACCTGATTTTAAATTCTGTACCAGCTGTTTTATGGCTTTTGGCTGGTCTCCTGTAGGCTTAAATTTTGATTTTAGCTCAAATTTCATATATAATCACCTTAATAGAAATGGCTTTGCCATTTATATAATTAATCGCTCGGTCGGAATATGAAAATAAATTTTCACATTCCTTCTTCCCTCATAATTATGATAGCATTTTTAAGCGGAAAAATAATATTGAAAAAAGACAAGTTCATAATTTTAGAGGTAAATGGCATAGGCTATAAGGTTTTTTTGAACCGCCAAACCTTGCTAACATTACCAGAAATCGGTGAGCCAATCAAGCTATTTACCTATCAGAATGTAAAAGAAGAGGCCTTAGATCTTTATGGATTTTTAAACTATGAGGGATTGGAATTTTTTGAAGCATTAATGGATATAAGAGGAGTAGGGCCAAAGTCAGCTTTGGATATCTCGGCTTTAGGGTCTTTGGATAAAATAAAAGATAGGATTTTGAAACAAGACGAGAAAATTTTTGAAGGCATACCGGGCATCGGCTCTAAAAAGGCAATGACAATAATTTTAGAACTGACAGGAAAAATTAAAATGTTAGGTTCCGCCTCCGCCCGCGGGGCTTCGGCGGACGAAGCAGAAAACGCCCTAACCCAGCTCGGTTTTTCAAAACAACAGGCAAAAGACGCATTAAGCCATATTTCTAATTCTGTAAAAAACCCGGAGGAAAGAATAAAACAGGCGCTTAAATATTTGGGAAAATAATGAGAATAAAAGAATTAGTTCACCCAGTTAAATACCGCGAAGCGTTAATTTCGCTTTCAGCGAAATTATTTAACCGGGTAAAAAAATTTATTCCGAAGTTTCTATTAAGATTTTATCATTATTGTCTGGCTTTATTGGGAGCCGTAATTTTTGGATTCCCGGGATATAATAAAAATATAAAGATTATCGGAGTGACGGGAACAAACGGAAAGTCAACTACGGTTGAATTCATAACAAAAATTTTTGAAGAAGCAAAAATTCCAGTTGCCTCTCAATCATCAGTAAGGTTTAAAATAAAAAACAAGGAATGGCAGAACAATTTAAAAATGACTATGCCTGGCAGATTTTTTATTCAAAATTTTTTAAGGCAAGCGATAGACAATAAATGCAAATATGTAATTTTAGAAGTTACTTCTGAAGGCATAAAACAGAATCGCCATAGGTTTATAAATTTTGATACGGTTGTTTTTACTAATTTAACGCCAGAACATATTGAATCGCACGGAGGGTTTGAAAATTACAAGAAAGCAAAAGGCAAACTTTTTAAGGCGAAAAAAAATACTCATATTATAAATATAGACGATAAAAATTCAGATTATTTTTTGCAGTTTCCTGCATATAAAAAAATCACTTATGGAAAAACCAAGGGAGACATAAATTTTCAGAATGCAAATTTTAAATTGCAGATGAAAGGAGATTTTAATAATTACAATGCTTTATCTGCAATCTGCGTCGGATTAAATTATGATATTGATTTGTCAATTTGCAGGAAAGCAGTAGAAAATTTAAAAGGAATGCCAGGCAGAATGGAAGAGGTTATTTCAGATCCGTTTAAAGTCATTGTAGATTATGCCTTTACTCCTAACGCTTTGGAAAAAGTTTATCAGACTTTTGAAGGAAAAAATTTAATTTGCGTATTGGGCTCTTGCGGAGGAGGAAGGGATAAATGGAAAAGGCCCGTGCTTGGAGAAATTGCAAACAAATATTGTCAGGAAATTTTTATAACAAATGAAGATCCCTATGATGAAAATCCGATGGAAATAATAAATCAGGTTGCAAAAACCGCTCCGAAAGCTAAAAAAATATTGGATAGAAAAGAAGCTATAAAGAGAGCAATAGAAATTGCAAAACCAGGGGAGGTTGTTATAATTACAGGAAAGGGTTCCGAACCCTTAATGTGTATTGAAAATGGCAAAAAAATTACGTGGGATGATCGTCAAATAGTTAAAGATGCATTAAATAAAATTCACCCTGTTAAATAAATCATTAAAATTTTTAAATTATGGCTAATATAGAACTGCCGGAAAATAAAAATATAGAAAAAGAACGAAATCCAGAAATAGCTGTAGAACGAGCTGCAAATGAAGTTTTATCTACAGGAGAAATACAAGAAGCAGTAAATCCTGGTGCTTTTTCTGAGACCGTGCAAAATGCCAAAAAATATTTAAAAAGCGGCGTTAAAGGTGCAGCAATTGGCGGTGGAATACCCATTTTAGGCGGACTATTTCTTGCCGGTAAAATGCTTTTGGGACTTGCAAGGTTCGCCAAAAAGGCAATAGAGAAAAAAGGAAATATTACCTTCAAGGAAGGATATGAGATAGGAGAAAAAATATTTGATTTTGATAAAAAGAAAGATAAATAATAATCGAGCCACAGCGGGGTGATTACTCACTTCGTTCGCAAATCAAATGGCAGATAATAAATTTTTACAAAAATTATCAGCAGAACAAATGGATTTTAGTTCAAGAATTTTTGATTTGGCTCTTAGTAGGGTTTTGAGCAAAGCTTATTCAGATTTTGATGAAAAAACCAAAGATGATATGAAAACAGTTTTCGGCTCAGGACCCAAAGGGCACCCCGACGAAGAAAAAGAAAAATTCATCAAAAAAAATATATCCAATTTTGAAAAACTTTTTAAAGAAGAATTAAAAAAGATTGAGAATGATATCAAGGAAGAGATAGAAAGAATAATTTAAAAGATGCAGCAGCTTCTTAAATTGCTTTTTATTTCGATTTATGTTAGAGTATAAAAGACAAAGAAAAAATGTCTTTTTTTATTTATGAAAAATCAAAAAAGAATGCCAAAATCAATCAGGAAATTTATTCGTACCCAGAAGGCGCAGATAAGGCGCCAGTTTTTAGATGCAAAAAAACAAGAAGAAGCTATAAAAGAAATGTATAATAAGTTAAATCCTACTAAATTAACCTAATTGTTCTAATTATCCTAATTGACCTAATCAAATACAAATGCCTAAATGTCTAATATCCAAATATTTTTAGAAATTAGGCATTAAAGATTAGATATTGATTAGAATAATTAGAAATTAGAATAATTAGAATAATTTTATGAAGATTATTGATATTTACAACTTGGCAATTAAAATGGGAATTGAATCTGATTTTAGGGGCAAAGAGGGTGTGCAAAAATTATTGGATTCAAAAAAGCAGAAATTTGATAAGATGTCAGAAAAAGAAAAGGAAGAATTTGATAAAGATGCATTGGAAAATCCTTATTTAGATTCAGCAATTTATAATATTGCAGATGACAAAGAAATTAAAAAAGTTTTAGTGGGAATAGACATAGGCCCTGATGAAATTTTAATGTCAAAACATTTAGACAATACCGCAGGTGCTGAGCCGAGCCGAAGCATTGATTTGGTTATTGGTCATCATCCAGTAGGAAAGGGATTAGCTCATTTGGCAGATGTTATGGAATTGCAGGCAGATGTCTATAATTATTATGGAGTTCCTATAAATGTGGCAGAAGGATTAATGAAAGAAAGAATTTCAGAAGTTGCCAGAGGTGTGAATGCGTCAAACCACCAAAGAACAGTTGATTCAGCTAGATTAATGAAGGTTAATTTTATGAATTCTCATACTCCCTGTGACAACTTGGCTGCTAAATTTTTAAAAGATTTAATAGAACAGAAAAAACCAGAAACAGTTGGAGAAATAATCAGCATCTTAAAAGAAATTCCAGAATATAAGACGGCCATGAAAATTGGCGTAGGCCCTAAGGTTTTTGTGGGAAGTGAAGAAAACAGGTGCGGAAAAATTGCCATGTCTGAAATTACTGGAGGCACAGAAGGCTCTCCAAAGCTTTATGAAAAAATGGCGCAGGCTGGAATTGGCACATCTGTGGCAACGCATATTTCTGAAGAACATAAAAAAGAAGCAGAATCAGCCCATGTTAATATTGTTATAGCCGGTCATATTTCTTCTGATTCTCTAGGAGTTAATTTATTTATGGACGAATTGGAAAAACAGGGCATTGAAATTATCCCTTGCTCTGGATTTACAAGATTTTCGAGAGTTGATAAATAGAAAAATATAATTTAAAACAAAAAAACTGGGCGCCGTGTAGGGTGCCCTTTATATTACTCCAAACTTGATTGCGCCTCCTTTCAGGCGCTGAGTTTGGTTTTGTGTCCTGGTCTTGCGACTGGGACTCGTGAATTGTTAATGAACTAATTGTGAGCAGGCTGCTCACCCACTGATGGGGCTCTTTCCTTATAAGGAGCGAGCTCTTTGTGTTTGTGGGCAGCCTGCTCTGTGGTTACCTCAAGTTACTTCCCCGGAGGGCTTCTTTGCATGATATTTGCCCTTCGACTTTCGTCTGTTAGATTTCTCCTCGCTTCGTGCCTTCATCTATGGCTCAGAAGAGTTTCTTGTGTCTAGCTTTTTCCATCGCTAGTTGGTCTCCTTTCGCTCTGTTGTTTTTGTGATGCTGCCTATCACTTGCTCCTCTGGCCTTTGAGGTACTGAAAACACTATGCTTTTTCAAGCATATTCCCATTTTCCCAAAACGTCAATGCTATTCTGAATTTACTAGATTTTCTAGAGTTAATAAATAGAAAGATATAATTTTATATAAAAAAATAAGAGCAATGACTATGTCTTGCTCTTTTTGCTTGGTTCACCTCCTTTCAGGTGCGCCTTGTCCCAATGGGACCTGTTGGATTGTAAAAGAACTTTGAATTGCGAGCAGGCTGCTTCGCCGCGGAGCGAGCAGCCTGCTCGCGTTGCCTCGTCCTTCCCCAGTTGGTAAGAATATAAGTGCATTGTGAGCAGGCCGCTCGCTGAGGGCTAACTAAGCTGGCGGCCTGCTATCTCTTCAGAAGCGAATGATCATCCGACGAGGGATATATCGGTGAGCTCGTCAGAACCATCCGCAAGTTTTCTTGAGACCTTATTACGGCTGTGCCCTAATTCGCTGCATGGCCTTTCCCTCCTGTTGATTTTCCGCAAGTTGCGCAGCTTGTTTCCAATATCTCGGCTTTGTGCCTTTGCGTTTTTTGACCGTTCAGAAGAGTCCTCTTCTTGCCAGCGTTTTATGTTTGCTGGTTTTAGAGACCTCCTTTTCGTCTTCTTCTGTTACCGACCAAAGCATTCAAAGAACACTAGATTAATTCAAATATAGCTCTATTATCCAAAAAAGTCAATATAGTGTTGACCCTTCACCCTTATGGTTATATTTTTTGTTAAGTAAACAAATTCTAGCAAAAATATTAAAATTTTGAATAAAAAAGTATTGCCGCTAGGGTGAAGGGTTGACATCTTTATTTTTTATAATAAAATAGCAATGAGGGGGTGAGAGATTTATTCTCAAGGACAGATTATTTTTTTAATAAACGAGACTAAAATATATACCTGAATTCATTGTCCGAATTTAGGCCTAGGAGACAAATCTAGTTTATTGAAAATTACAAACCCCCTCACCAGAGCCCGTCCCGTTCGCGGGGCGGTTTTTGATTAGTTGAATTTTTTTTATAGGGTGCTAATATAAAGCAAAGGTCTGATATATTAATAATTTAATTTTTAAAATTATGCCTAAAGAAAAAAAACCTGCCTCCGCTAAAGCTACGGCGGGCAAGCAAGGAAAATTAATAGGCAAGATAACCCATTATTTTTCCAATATTGAAGTGGCGGTTATTGAGTTATCGGCTCCTCTTAAAACAGGAGATACTATCAGAATAGTCGGAGGGCAAGAAACTGATTTTGAGCAGGAAGTAACATCTATGCAGATTGACCACAAAGAAGTGAAATCAGCTAAAAAAGGAGATTCTGTGGGAATGAAGGTAGATGAAAAAGTTCACGAAGGATATAAAGTATATAAAATTTAGTTTATAGTTTTTATTTAATTTCGCAGAATTACAGCGGAGCAGTTATATTTTAATTTCTAAAATGCCTCCAAACTGAGGTGTAATTTAAGATTATGGCAGATAATATACAAAAAGAAATTGAAAATAAGATTATTGATGATATCAATTTGGGGGTTGCCGGCCGGCTGATAATTTTTAAGCCGGAAAAAGCGCCTTTTGGAGCTGATTTAGCTGTAGAAAGAAAAGGAAAATATAAAGAAAAAGAAATATACTTTCAAATCAACAGCTTTATTACTCCATTAGAATCTAAAAATTTTATAAAAGATTTTTCACAAGAAAGTTTTTTAACAGACAAAAATTTTTATCTGCTTTTCGTTTATTTCGACAAAATTATGCAAAAAATAGGCGATTATATTTGGTTGATACCATCTTCGCAATTTAAAGATATTGCTGAGATTGTAAAATCTCCGGAAGGAAATAAGTTATTAAGATTTGAAGCGCCGTTAGATATCAAACAAAAAAATAAATATTCAAAATTCATAATAAATACAAAAGAATTAGGAAAAACAATATTAAATGCGCTAGAAAAAGGCGGCAAGTTTGATTTTAAAGAAATTATTGGAAGTAATCCCTTTGAAGAAAAAGAGTCAATAAATTTAGAAGTCCTAAAAGAATTTTTATGCGATGCTCGCAGAAATACTTATGCAGCCTCTTCTACTCCTGTTGACAATCCTAGGCTTTTATCATCAATACAGCTGGAATTTCAAAAAGGAGATTATTTCTATCGAGATATTTATTTTCCAGGAGGAAAAAAGTTTATAGGCCAGGAAATTATTTATTATGAATTAAAACCAATATGGGGCATGAGTTATATCGGTGATCAAATAGGAAAATTAGAAACTATTTTTTTGAAAGAATCATTATTTAATTTAGTTGAAAAATGCCGTCTTGGCGAAGTTTGCGAATATGAAAAAAGAGAATTTAAATACCAAGATAAAGGACAAGGAAATTTAGAAGAATTTTCTGGCAAAGAAGAGATTTTTTTAGAAAGTAAAAGTATTTATAAATTAAATTATCAAGGAGGATTAATATAGAAATAACTGAGATATTTATATAATTGATTGTTCAGTCGATATAAAAAACCATTCGCTCGATAAATTAAAAATAAATTTTTAATTTATCTCACTCTGATTTTTATATCTCCTTCTCTCATAATTATGGAGTTTGTTGCTGATTTCCACATACATTCAAAATATTCCAGAGCTACTTCTCCATTGATGGATTTTACAAATTTGGACAGGTGGGCAAAGATAAAAGGCATTAAAGTTCTAGGTACGGGAGATTTTACCCATCCCAAATGGCTTGAGAGCATAAAAAAAGAATTAGAGCCGGCTGAACCCGGTCTTTTTAAGTTTACCCTTCACCCATCGAAGACCGCACAAACTAAGGTGGGTGCTATTAGTGAGTTGTCTTCGATGGGTGAAGAGCTGCGCTCGTCGGAAAGTCCGACTCGCTTCGTTTTAACATCAGAAATAAGCTGCATTTATTCAAAAGGCGGAAAAGTCAGAAAAATCCATATCATAGTTTTTGCTCCGTCGATAGATTCTGTAGAAAAAATAAATTTAAAATTAAGCCAGATAGGAAATTTGAAAGCAGATGGCCGGCCAATTTTAGGATTAGATGCAAAAGAACTGGTAAAAATTGTTTTAGATACAGATGAGAATTGTCTAGTAGTGCCGGCTCATGCCTGGACGCCTTGGTTTTCTGTTTTCGGTTCAAAATCTGGATTCAATTCTTTAGAAGAATGTTTTGGCGAATATACAAAATATATTTATGCAATTGAAACAGGACTATCTTCTGATCCCGCAATGAATTGGCGTTTATCGCAATTAGATAAAATTAATTTAATTTCCAACAGCGATGCTCATTCCCTGCCGAAAATCGGCAGAGAAGCAAATGTTTTTGATACAGAATTGAGCTATAAAGGAATTGCAGATGCTATTAAACGACCCAAAGGGTGCCCCGATAAAAATAAGTTTTTGTATACTATAGAATTTTTTCCTGAAGAAGGAAAATATCATTATGACGGCCATAGATTATGCAATTTAAGTTTAAAACCCCAAGAGTCAAAAAAATACAATAATATCTGTCCTAGATGCGGGAAACCATTGGTAATTGGAGTTTTAAACAGAGTAGAGGAATTGGCTGACAGGCCGGAAGGCTTTTTGCCAAAAAATGCAATTCCATTTAAAAGTTTAATTCCATTAAATGAGGTGATTGCTGAATCAATCGGCGTTTCTCTCCTTTCCAAAGAAGTTTCTAAATATTATAATGATTTAATAAAAAACTTAGGAAGCGAATTAAAAATATTATTAGAATCAACAGAAAAAGAAATAGGAGAAAAATCTTCGCCAGAGATTGCCAATGGAGTTATAAGAATGCGCGATGGTAAAGTTTCTATTGAGCCCGGATATGATGGGGTTTATGGCAAAATTAAAATTTTTTCTAGAAAAAATAATTTAAGTATCAAAAATAGCATCATAAATCAAAAAACTTTATTCTAAGGGGTTGACCCTTCATCTAAATTTTATGAAAATTTAGGTGAAGGGTTGACATCTGAAAAGCAGAGGCATATTATTATAACTACCCCTCAAAAAAGTGAAGTTGTATAATATAGTAAAGTTGTATAATATAATAATTAAAAAAGAGCCATGGATGGAAAAATTTTCTACATAACGAAAATAAAATTACAGGAGCTCAAAAAAGAATATGAAGAGTTGCTTAATTTTGAACATAAAAAATCTTTAGAACAAGAAGCGCCGAAAATTTTGGAATCAGAAGATTTAAATCCAGAATTTGTAAGCTTTCAGGAAGATATAGGTTTTTTGAGGTCTAGAATCGATGAACTAAAAAATATTATAGATCACCATGAACTGATAAAGAGCCCGGCGAAAGACAGGCAGGGGGTTGTTGGATTAGGAGCCAAGGTTAAGGTATCTGTAGATGACCAAAAAGATGAGTTTGTTATTGTTGGCACCCTCGAGGCAAATCCTGCCCTAGGAAAAATCAGTAATGAATCTCCTGTAGGCAAGGCTCTTTTGGGCCACAAAATTGGTGACGAAGTTGTTGTTTCTTCACCTGTGAAGATAACCTACAAAATAAAAAATATAAAATACGAAATCAGTTAATTAGTTAATATGAAAGATCTAATTAATTTTTTTAATAAAGCTGGAAAATTAAAAGATATGCCCAGGCGCGGTTGGGTGATAAATGATATAAAGAATCCAGAAAGCATTGCTGACCATATTTTTCGAGCTTCTTTAATGGCTTGGATTTTAGGCAGCAAACAAAAACTTGATATAGAAAGAATTTTAAAAACAGCTTTAATTCATGATTTATGTGAAGTTTACGCTGGAGATATAACTCCATATGATTCTATTTTGCCAAAAGATCCTAAAAAACGGAAAGAACTAATGAAAACCTGGCCCAGGTTATCTGATAAAAAGAAAAAACAATTAAGGGAAAAAAAATATAAAAAAGAGAAAGCCGCTTTAGAAAAGATTACAAAAAATTTGCCAAAAGAATTAAGAAACGAAATTATGCACCTTTGGCTAGATTATGAAAAAGGTCTTACTAAAGAAGGGAGGTTTTTTAAGCAAACAGACCGTCTAGAAAATTTTTTACAGGCAATGGAATATCGAGAAAAATATAAAAATCCTCCACAAGGACCCTGGTGGGAATGGGCAAAAGAATTTTTTGATGATCCTATTTCACTTGAATTTGTAGAGGAAATAGCCAAAAAATTTCATTATAATAAACTAAAGACTTAAAATATAACCCCCCCCTAAAGCGGGGTTTTTGTTTTAATAAAAGTTATTTGTAGTATAATATATAAATAAATTTAATAGTTGATAATCGTATGCCAAAAATTATAAATAAGATTATAAAGACATTAATAATAAGCGATCTTTTTTTGAATTTAGGATGGGGTCTTTTATCGCCGGTTTTTGCGATATTTATTTTGGAAAAAATTGCGGATAAGGGACCGTTGCAAGCTGCAGAAATTGCTGGTCTTGCCGCTCTTTTTTATTGGATACCAAAATCTTTGTTTGAAATACCAATTGGCATCTATTTAGATAAAAATCATGGAGAAAAAGATGATTTTTGGTCTATGGTTATAGGGATGTTTATAATATCGCTGGTTCCTATAGGATATATTTTTTCTTCTGTTCCTTGGCACATTTATCTTCTTCAGACAATTTATGCAGTAGGTATGGCCATGACTCTCCCTTCTTGGCTGGCTATATTCACTCGCCATATAGATAAAGGCAAAGAAGCATTCGAATGGGGCATGGAAACTTCTTCTATCGGCGTGGGAGCGGGTATAGCAGGAGGATTGAGTGGAATTTTAGCTGCTACGCTCGGATTTAATACGCTTTTTATTTTTGTAAGCGTATTTACGATATTTTCTACATCTTTGCTATTAATTATAAGGAATGATATTTCTTTGAGAAACAAGACTTTCATTTTATTCAGCGGAGAAAGGCCGGTTATAGAGCCATAATCTGTAAAAATATAAAATCTATAAAATAATGAAAAATCAGGAATTGGCCCCAGTAGAACAGCAAAGCTGTCTACGGGGCAAGCAAAAATTTTATGAAAAATCAAGAATTAGCTAAAATCTTTCAGGGAATGGCGCAATTCTTGGAAATGGAGGGCGTAGCCTTTAAACCCTATGCATATAATAGAGCTGCTTTATCTTTGGAGGCGCTGAATGAAGATGTGGGCGATATCTACAAAAAAGGCGGAATTAAAGCGCTATTGGAAATTCCTGGGATCGGCAAAGCAATAGCCGATCATATAGAGGAATATTTAAAAACAGGAAAAATAAAACATTACGAAGATTATAAAAAGAAATTGCCTTTAAAAATAGATGAATTGCTTCGAGTTGAGGGAATGGGCCCGAGAAAAGTTAAAATGCTTTATCAAAAATTAGGGATTAAAGATCTAAAAGATTTAGAAAAAGCTGCCAAAGCCCATAAAATAGCTCCATTATTCGGTTTTGGGGAAACAACAGAAAAAAATATTTTACAGGGATTGGAATTTTTAAAAAGAGACAAAGGCAGGTTTTTATTAGGCCAGATTTTGCCTACTGCAAATGATGTTTTAGAAAAATTAAAAAACTTGAAAGAAGTTGAAGAAATAAGTCTGGCGGGATCTGTCAGAAGAAGAAAAGAAACAATTGGAGATGTAGATATTTTAGCAGTTTCTAAAAAACCAGCTAAGATTATGGATTTTTTTGTAAATTTGGAAGGAGTTGAAAAAGTCTGGGGCAAAGGAGGGACTAAAGCTTCAGTAAGGATGAAAGAAGGATTTGATATTGATTTAAGAGTTGTGCCGAAAGAAAGTTATGGTTCAGCTCTCCAATATTTTACAGGAAACAAAGACCATAATATTATTACAAGAAAAATTGCCATAGAAAAGGGATTAAAGCTTTCAGAATATGGATTATTCAGGGGTAAAAAAATGATTGCCAGCAAAACCGAGGAAGATGTTTATAAAGCGATAGGGCTTCCGTATATTGAGCCAGAGATGAGGGAAAATGAGGGTGAAATAGAAGCTGCTCTAAAAGGTAAACTTCCTAAAATAATCGGATACAAAGATATTAAAGGCGATTTGCATTGCCATTCAAACTGGGATGGCGGAGAAGATTCTATTGAAGATATGGCCAAAGCCGCCATAGATTTAGGTTATGAATATATCGGCATTTCAGACCATACAAAATTTTTAAGGATTGAAAATGGCTTGAATGAAAAACAATTATTAAAAGAACATGAGGCAATTGGAAAATTAAATTCAAAATTCAAAATTCAAAATTCAAAATTCCGCATATTGCATGGATGCGAAACAAATATTTTAAATGACGGCTCTGTTGATATTAAAGACGAAGTTTTAGAAAAATTAGATTATGTGATTGCAGGCGTTCATTCTTCTTTAAAGATGCCAAAAAAGGAGATGACTCAAAGAGTAGTAAAAGCAATGGAAAACCCGAATATTGATATAATTTCTCATCCAACTGGAAGATTAATAGGAAAAAGAGATGAATATCAGCTGGATTTCGATAAAATATTAGAAGTTGCTAAAAAAACAGGAACAATTTTGGAAATCAATTCTTCACCTTACAGATTGGACCTGAATAGTTTTTATATCAGGAGAGCAAAAGAAGCTGGAGTAAAAATGATTATAAATACAGACAGCCATCAAAAAGAACAGTTAAATCTTATGGAATATGGTATCGCCCAAGCGAGGCGTGGATGGGCAGAAAGAAATGATATCGTTAATACACTACCTGTTGAAGGTTTACTTAAACATTTCAAATGATTTCTTTCCGCCCATCCACACACAGGAGGGGTCGGGAGGATTGGGTATTCTCCCGTGTAGGAGATTATTCAGAACCGAGGGTTCTGAAGGAGCGAGCCGAAACCGAAGAGCTAGCCCGAACGAAGTGAGGGCGATAAGGCGAGCGACGAGGCTGGGCAGAAAAGTCAGATATAATAAACACACATTCAGCAGAAAAATTATTAAAATATTTTTCACCCCGTTAAATAAATTCCTTTGGAATTTAATTTTGCGGAGCAAAATTATTTAACTGGGGTAAATAAAATGCCGAAAGAAAAATCAGCAGGAGCTATAATTTTCAGAAAAGAGCCCTTCGAGACGCCTCAGGGTAAAGATAATAAAATATATTATCTTCTTTTGCATTACCATTCTGGGCATTGGGAATTTCCTAAGGGACATATTGAAGGAAAAGAAAGTGAAGAGGAAACAGTCAAAAGAGAAGTGGCAGAAGAAACAGGACTTAATGATATTAAAATCATTCCAGGATTTAAAAAATATATAAAATATTTCTTCAGGCAGTATAAAGAAAATGTTTCTGAAAAAGACAGAAGAGAAGGTAAAACCCCTTGGGTTTTTAAATTAGTTACATTTTTTATTGCACAAACAAAAACTAAAGATGTTAAAATTTCACATGAACATTTAGGATTTTTATGGTTGCCGATTGACGAGGCAATCAAAAAAACAACATTCAAAAATTCAAAGAAATTATTAAAAGAAGCAGATGAATTTATTACAAAAAAGGAACATCTATAATATTGTTGAAAAATTTACTTAAAATTGAAAATGTGATAATAAGAAGGCGAAAGGCAGCGTA
This sequence comes from Candidatus Staskawiczbacteria bacterium, assembly GCA_903923535.1. Lineage (GTDB taxonomy): Bacteria > Patescibacteriota > Minisyncoccia > Minisyncoccales > Staskawiczbacteraceae > XYD1-FULL-39-28. Next base: position 30,907 of record CAIXXY010000060.1, read on the forward strand.
AGGAAGTTCGTTGATAATCAATTTGGTAATCAACCCTATCTAGGAATCTAGGAAAGGAGCAGTATATGTGCGGAGTATTAGGGATATCTTGCAGCAATTGCCACAGAGGGAAACAGCAGGTTTTCCCGAAGCTGATGACCTGTGGTAATGATATCAGTCATCGGGGGGAGCAGGCTTGGGGGATTGTTACATCGGACGGAGAGAACATGGTTTGCCATCGCCAGGAAGGAAGGTTCGGCGAGGGTATAACAGAACGGAAAGCGGAACAACTATCACGGAAGATGCAAGGCCACGTCGGACTTGCTCATACACTTTATTCCACTATAGGGAAGAGTGGACAGAAAAAACAACCAAGAAGTATTCAGCCTGCGGTTGCTGAATTCCATGGCAAGCCTTTCGCTTTAGACTATAACGGAAACGTTTATGACTTAAGCAGGTTGAGGAAAAAGGCGATGGCAGCGGGCTGGAGATTCAAATCAAAGTTCTCTGATACGGAAGTCATTGTAGCTTTGATTGCGACCTCTAAACAAACGGATATAATTGAGGTACTCAAAGAGGTTTTGCCACAGCTAAAAGGCGCGTTCGCCCTGGTTATTCTGTATGAAAACAAAATAATCGGAGCCCGCGACAGTTGCAGTATCAGGCCTCTTTGCGTAGGCTACAATGACAATGATTTTGTTCTCTCGTCTGAGAGTTGCGCCTTCTACCCTCTTGGTGCAAAGTTCATCAGAGAAGTCCGGCCAGGAGAAATTATCGTCATAGGAGAGAAAGGCATCGAGAAATACATCAAATGGACCGATAAAACCTGTTGCCGGTTTTGCATCTTCGAGCTAATTTATTTTGCCAGACCGGACAGCAGACTCTGTGGTGGTAGAACAGCATATTACTACAGAAATAAAGCTGGGCTGATCATGGCGAAAGAATCACCTGTTGATGCTGATTTAATAATCTCTGTACCTGGCGGAGGAGATCTATTTGCCGATGCTTATGCCTCAGAGCTCGGTATTCCGCTAAGGCAAGGATTGTTCAAAAACCGGCTTGGTATCCGAACCTTCATGACTCCGCGCGGAACTGATCGCAAAGCTCTTCAACGCATCAAGTTGCATCCGCTCGAAGAAGTTATTTGGGGTAAGAGGATTTGTCTTGTTGAGGACTCTCTTGTCCGTCTTAAGGTTCTTCCTGAAACGGTATTGATGTGTTATGAGGCGGGAGCGAGAGAAGTACATGTCAGAGTTTTTTCGGCACCGATTTGCTACCCCTGTTACTACGGCGTAGATATGGCGACAAAAGCCGAGCTGGCTGCCGCCAATTTTTCCACAGAGCAGATTAGGGAGCAAGCTGGAGCGGATTCCCTGGCGTATTTGAGTCTTGCAGGAATGATTAGGGCAACAGGTTTACCTAGTGAAATGCTTTGTCTGGCATGTTTTAACGGGGACTATCCTGTTGAACCGCCGACTGAGTAATACTGGCACAACAAAAACCGCTTCCTTGGAGGAGGAAGCGGTTCTTTTTTTTTGTTGTTATTATTTACTTTTTACTTCTTCTACAATCTTTATAAATATTTCAGGATGTTCTTTCGCCAATTCAGATAAAACTTTTCTGTCTAATTCTATTTTATTTTTTTTCATTCCATTGATAAATCTGCTATATGTAATTCCATTTTGTCTGGCTAATGCATTTATCTGTAAATTCCATAAATTCCTGAAGTTTCTCTTTTTTGCCTTTCTGTCTCTGTATGCATAAACCCAAGCATGTTTTAATGCCTCTTTTGCTAATTTAAATTTTGATTTTCTTCCGTATTTAAAACCCTTAGTATGCTTTAATATATTTTTTCTGTGTTTGCGGGCCTGTACGGATCTCTTAATTCTTGACATCGCTTCGCTGTATCGATGCTAATATACGAATGAATACTAATTATACGAATGACGAATGCATATTAGTATTATTAGTAAATTAGTATATTTGTATCGATACTAGTTAATTTACTTCGTTAAATATTTTTTTAATTTTTGCGCTTCTATTTTAGACAACACAACCCATTTGCGACCTTTTCTCTTTTGTTCCCCTGTTTTTTTTGACCTGTTGTGATTTTGGCCGGTTAATCTTCTTAAAATTTTGCCGTTTTTTGTTATTTTGAACCTTTTAATCAAGGCTTTTTTTGTTTTATTCACTCTTCACCCAAACGAGTTTATAATTTTATATTGATAAACCTTCACTCATCGGGAAATAAATTATTATTTTACCCTTCATCCCTCGTTTGGGTGAAGAGTTCATTTTATTGTTTTGAGACAATCATTGTGAAACCCCTGGGCTCACGCTTTAATTCTCTCTCAGTTTTAATTGGTATTAAAGAATTCAATTTTTCCAAGAATACTTTTACTTTGTCTGTGGCAAATCCTCCCATTGCTTTCTCTCTGCCCCTTAATGACATATTTATTTTCACCTTATCTCCTTCGTTTAAAAATTTTTCTGCCTGTTTTGCCCTTGTTTCCATATCATGCGGAGAAATATTAAAAGTTAATCTTATTTCCTTTAATTCTCCTCCACGAGGTTTAGCCATTTTCTTTTCTTTTTTCTGTTGCTGATAAAGGTATTTTCCATAATTGGCAATCCTGCAGACCGGAGGTTCTACTTTTTCAGTAACCTGGATTAAATCCAAGCCCTTTGATTTTGCCAAATCAATTGCTTCAAATATATTCATAATCCCAAGCTGTTCGCCAGTTTCGGAAATTACCCTAACCTCTTTTGCCCTTATGAAATTGTTTATTAATATTTTATCCAATGTTTTTTATTTTATTGTGGTGGAAGTGGCGAGATTGAACTCGCGTCTGAAAAGTTTTTGAAAGCAATTCTACAAGTTTAGTTATTTTTGATGTTCGAGCATTAAATAGAAAAATAACAAAATTTTTAATGCCTTATCTCCTTAATTTCGATAATTTATCAGAGAAGTAAATTATCTATCCTAATGATATAACACCTCAGGTCCATTTATTAGGAGTCAATGGTTGAGATGCCGCATTAAGCGAAAGCTAATGCTGGTTGTCTATTAAATAAATTAGTAGCAATTATGTTTTTCTTTGGAAGATTAAAGAGCCCCAAAGAAGCTCAACTTGCCTTACTTAAAAGAACTATTCATCGAAACTCACACTCCCGCGTTATTCGGACAACTCCCTATTGGTATCTCTTTCTATATCTCTTTTCTTTATCTTCTCTTTTTTGTCGTATTTCCTCTTTCCCTTGGCTAATCCGAATTCGAGTTTTATTCTACCATTCTTCTCATAAATTTTCAAGGGTATTAAGGAAAAACCCTTAACTTTCGTCTTTCCTATCAAATAATCTATTTCTTTCTTATTCAAAAGCAATTTTCTCTGCCTTTCTTCATTATAATCAGCTCCGGCGTTATTTGGCTGATATGGAGGCACTTTTACGCCTGTTAAATACGGTTCAACCCCCACTAACTTTTTTCCACCTGTTAAATTTTGTTTTTGTTTTGACCTAACCCCAAAGTTAGTGGGGGTCGAGCCGCTTGCTAATGTAACATAAGACCCAGCCAAATTTATATGCCCGGTTTTTATTGATTTTACTTCCTGTCCGAACAAAACTATCCCGGCCTCAAACTTTTCCAGGATTTCATAATTAAAATCTGCCTTTCGATTTTCTGAATAGATTTTCATTATTTTATAGTATCACGAAAAATTAGGTTTGAAACTCTTGACAATGTTGTTTAGGTATGATATACTATAAATATAGCACATTTACATAATTTTACTTGCAAAAACAGTCATAGCCAAAAGTCCTTTATATTTTAGAGGGTTTCTGGCTATGACTGTCATGTCGGCAGTTTAGGCAAAGGGAAAAAACAAGAAAGGAGGATGACGCCATGGAGAAAACCATGATCGCATCCGAAATAACCGATGGACAAATTGACAATGTTTGCGCAAAACTACGGGATGCACTGCGCAAGCATCGTAAGGAAATCACCACAGAAGCCGCACAGTTCGCGTTAGGCACGGAGAACATCGGCATGATGATGTTTGCGCCCTTTCGCGAGCAAGCGGAGATGGCAGGCGAGATGATTGTCCGCCGCGTTCGCGTCAAACGCAACCGTACCCAGCAGGAAATGTTGGACGCGACGGGCCGCGTCCAGTACACTAATTCCGAAGTTGTTGGGCTGATCCCCGGCAAAGGCGAAAGCGAGAAAGAAGAAGATGTGTATTTCATTCCGCTCAATGGTAAGGACACGAGCGCGAAGGCTGTACAGGACTTACTCGACGAGCACGGATTGAAGCCCGACGGATATGCAGTCGCGGCTGTCAATGAAGCCGATCCGGGATTTGCTGACAGCCATCCCAATGCCACTCAGTGGGTGGACGAGAACGGCAACCACTGCTATGTCACCTTCAGCTGGTGGGGCGGCGGCGAGCGCCGCGTGTTCTGCTATCGCGGCGAGGGTGGCTGGGATGACGACTGGTCTGTGGGCGGCGTCCGCAAGTAGCTAAGTCCTCTGGACTTGGAATTTTGGCCTTTTGGTCTTGAATTTCAGCCCTTTGAACTCGTTAATAGTGCCCTGTGATAAAATCTATTTCGGTGGATTGCATTGCAGGGCAATTTTTTATACAATAAAAATGGAATTAGGTGAATCTTGCGGGAGATCAAGGTTTCCCGCGGCCGAAACCAGTATCCATACATCCAGAATATCTGCGACTAAGGTTTCAGATAGCGCGGTGCATGCAGACACTTCAAAAAATGAAGCTACTTGGTATAAGATGCTAACGTATTTTAGATACGGAATTCGATACAGCCTTGAGATCGCGAAAGCTTCGATGGGCAGTGGCACAGAAGGCGTTTTATACAAAGGTGTCACCTTCAACCAGTGGAACGACGGCAAGCGCAACGTGAACTGCAATCGCAACGAGAATGACTGGAATAACAACTGGTATGTGGGCGGCGTCCGCAACTCTCTTTGTTTCTCTCTCATTTCTTGAGAGAGTTTTCTTTTTGCAATTTACCTCTCCATCCTCCAAGATTTCTGCCAACCTCATTCAGTTTTTCAGAAAGCACGATATATTTTTTATCATCAAAAGACTTTGTTTCCCAAAGAATCATTAAAAATATTTTCATCGTATCTAATTTTCTGATGGCGAATTTAACAAAAGGTTCTTTCTCATTCGGCTGTAAGAAACTGGCTGTAATTATGGCTTCTATGATATCAACAAAAAGCTTGTCAATTTTTTCTCCCAAAGAATATCTGTGATTTTTCGGCATAATTTGGTAATATCCATACCAAAGCAAATAAGCAGATTTTGTCTTCTCTAACACTGGCAGAATTTTAAACTGCGTGGGGGGGGGGATTAGAGGAATAATTATTTTGATTATGAAAATTGTTTTGGTTCATAAATTTGAAAATTTAATTAATATTGATAATCTGCTTTCGGCCTGGCAAGAATTTTTGAAAGGAAAAAAGCATAAGAGAGATGTTCAAGAATTTCAGTTTAGCCTAATGGATAATATATTATCACTGCATTATGATCTTATCAACCATACATACAAGCACGGAGGATACGAATGCTTCAAGATAAACGACCCAAAGCCAAGAATAATCCATAAAGCCCTTGTTCGCGACAGGCTTTTGCACCACGCAGTCTATCGCATATTATACCCTTTTTTTGATAAAACATTCATTTCAGACTCATTCTCTTGCAGAAACAGCAAAGGAACGCACAAAGCAATAATCAGATTCAGAGAATTCTCAAACATTGTTTCAAATAACAATACAATAACCTGCTGGATTCTAAAATGCGACATCAAGAAGTTTTTTCATTCAATTGACCAAAATGTTTTGATAAATATTTTGAAACAACGCATACCTGACAAAAACATTATCAACCTGCTAAGCGAGATAATTTTCAGCTTTAAACCTAATGGTTTGCCTCTCGGAAATCTGACAAGCCAGCTTTTCTCCAATGTATATATGAATGAGTTTGACCA
>CAIXXY010000061.1 GCA_903923535.1 Candidatus Staskawiczbacteria bacterium
AATTTGTGGACCTGGTAGTGAGTTTTGACGACGCGCTAAAAGCGCATTTTTAAATATCGCCAGAATCTACTACCGGGTGGACCTAGCGAGAATCGAACTCGCGCCTCTACAATGCGAATGTAGCGTAATACCACTTTACTACAGGCCCATCATTCGGCGCACTCAGAATCGAACTGAGGCCGCAGACTCCCGAAGTCTGCATACTACCACTATACGATGCGCCGTTATATAAATCTACCTTATCATTAAAAATTAAAAATTTTAAATTAAAAATTTAACTATACCCTAAATTTAGAACCTTCTAAATTTAGAGTATAGTATTATGTTACCCAATATTTTTGCTTTGTCATTTCATCCTGCTTTGAAACAACTTCTGATTTTTCTTCTTTTGATTTTTCTGCCATTTTCTGCAATTCCTTGTCTGACAATTCTCCTAATTTCAAAACTTCTTTTTCTAAAAATTCTTTCGTATTTTTTTTGGGGTCATCCAAAACATATCCTAAAAGAATATCTAAAATCTGCCCTATCTTCGGCCCCGGCTTTATACCTAAAACAGACATCAAATCATTTCCATTGATTTTCAGCATTTTTGCAGAAATCGGATCTTGCGAAACCTTGTCAATCAAATATTTCAAATGCCTCAATTTATATGGTTCGGCTTTTGGAACGCCAGAACCAATTCTGTCTGCCATCCTAACTTTCAAAAGATCTTCCATATTTTCTGGACCTGCATTTTTTACTAATCTTCTCACAGATGCCTCTCCAACTTCATCAACATTATAATAAAAGAGATGATATCTGACTAATTTTGTAATTTTTTCAATATCTTTTTTGGAAAATTTCAAACGGTTTAAAATCTGAAAAGTTACTTTAGCTCCCACTATTTCATGATTATAAAAAGTAGCTTCTTCTCCCTCGCCATTTTTCACTCTTGGCTTTGCAATGTCGTGAAATAGGGCAGCCAATCTTACATACATATTGAATTTTTTCTTTGCGGTATATTCCAAAGATTTTACAGCGTGCATATAGCAATCATAAATATGGTGCTTATTTTGCTGAATGCCGTAATTATCCAAAAGCTCTGGAACAATGTATTTTAACAATCCCAATTCCCTTAACAATTCAATTCCTTTAGCTGCATTGTCAGCCATAATTATTTTTACAAATTCATCGCGAATTCTTTCTTGTGAAATTGCTTCCAGCCAGATGCAATTTTTCTTTATGGCATCAGTTGTATTTTTTTCTATTGTAAATCCCAAGGTTGTGGCAAATCTTACAGCTCTCAACATTCTTAGAGCATCTTCATTAAATCTTTCTTCTGCATCTCCAACTGTTTTAATAATTTTATTCTTTAAATCTTTTTGTCCATCATATAAATCTATTATTTTTTTATTTAAATCCATTGCAAAAGCGTTAACTGTAAAATCGCGGCGAGACAAATCGTCTTCAAGCTTTTTTGCGTATTTAACTTCGTCAGGATGCCTTTTGTCAGAATATTTTGCATCTAACCTATAAGTTGTAATTTCAATTTCAGCAAGCTCAGGTTTTTTGGAGCCAGTTCTTGCAGTAACAGTTAAAAAATTATTTTCATAAAAGGAATCCGGAAACACTTTTTGGATTTCTTCTGGCTTTGCATTTGTGGCAACATCCCAATCTTTCGGCTCTTTGTCCAGTAAAAAATCACGCACGCATCCGCCCACGATATATGCCTCAAAACCTGCTTTTTGCAAATCTTGAATAATAGATTTTACTTCTTTTGGAATTGTCATGATTTTTCTATATTACTTTAAAAATTGATATTTTTCAATAAATTTGTTATAATTTAGCAAAATCGCCCCCGTGTTGAAATTGGATATCATCTTTGCCTTCGAAGCAGATGTTGCAGGTTCGAGTCCTGCCGGGGGCACAAAAAAATTTATTTATTAAATAGAGGCATCTTCGCAATTTAAGCCACAGTCTGAAAAATCCTTCGCCAAATAGGCTCAGGACCTTCGGTATCAGGCTTAAAATTGCGAAGTGATTTTATTCGCCTCGCTCATAAAATCATATGAAAAAAATATTTTTACCAATTTTTCTATTTTGTTTATTGTCAATAATTTTTGTTCCTGTTTTAGCAAATGCCCAGCTTGTCCGTTGTGGGAACCCAGACCAAAATCCTTGCGGAATTTCAGATTTTTTTGAAACACTCGGCTATATTTACAATTTTATTGTCTGGGATATAACAACGCCTTTGGCAATAATCGCGCTTACAATAGGAGGAATTCTTATGATGATTTCAGCCGGCAATCCAAATACATTTGGGCTGGGCAAAAAGATTATTTTTGCTGCGATTATAGGATTAGTTTTAGTTTTTTGCTCATGGCTGATTATCAATTTTATTTTAACGACATTAGGATACACTGGAACCTGGTCAAGCATATAAAAAAATATACTCATAAATCAAAAAACCCACACACCAATATTTATAATCATGCGCCTATAGCTCAATCTTGCCCCCGTAGCTCAATCTTGCCCATCACTATTTGTGCCTTGCCCCCGTAGCTCAATTGGTAGAGCAGTTCCCTCTTAAGGAATTGGTTCCGAGTTCGAGTCTCGGCAGGGGCACATTACTTGCCAAAACAATAAAATTAGAGTATACTATAAAATTATACAATTAAACAAAAAACGAAAGGACTCGAGCGCAATTTTAGCACCAAAGTATCTGATAAATCATGCTAAAATTGCGAAGTGATTTTCCTCACTCCGTTCGTAAAATCATGAGTTTAACAACCAAAGAAAAAACAAAAATAATAAAAGATGTTGCATCAGACGAAAAAGATACGGGTTCAGCCGATGTACAGATTGCATTATTGTCTAAATCAATAGATAAGCTAGTTTTACATTTAAAAAAGCATCCCCAAGATGTGCATTCAAAAAGAGGATTGATTAAAATGGTCATACAAAGAAAAAAATTGCTGGCCTATTTGAAAAAAATATCTGAAAAAAGATATTCGGCAATAATTAAAAAAATCGGACTTAAAAAATAGCATCCGAATAGCGCACTACGAATGCGCCCATCCGAATTCGTCATTCGGAGCATTCGGATAAATTCGTAAATTAGGATTATATTATGATACAGCCAAAGCCAAAAGAACAAAGAGTAGAAGTGCTGATAGATGTGCAGAATTTATACCATTCTGCAAAAAACCTTTATCATGCAAGGGTTAATTTTCAGGAGGTTTTGAAATCAGCAGTGGCAGGCAGAAAGTTTATCAGAGCTTTTGGCTATGTTATACGCACAAAAACTGGCGAAGAAACGCCATTTTTTGATGCCTTGTCAAAAATTGGTATTGAAACAAGAGTTAAAGATTTGCAGGAATTTTATGGAGGAGCTAAAAAAGCTGATTGGGATGTTGGAATTGTAATTGATGCCATAAGAACTGCCCCGGCTCTTGATGTTGTTGTATTGGTTTCAGGCGACGGAGATTTTATTCCATTGGTTGAGTATTTAAAAAACCAGGGCAAAAGAGTTGAAGTAATGGCTTTCGGCAGAACAACTTCTTCAAAATTAAAAGAAATAGCTGATGAATTTATTGACTTAGATGAAGAATTGCCAAAATTTTTGCTATCTGGCGAGAAACCAAAGAAAAAATAATAAAAAAATAATCGCAGCGGAGAGTAAAGAAGTGTACGGCTATATGAAAGCGCTGGAATATCCAACTTTTTCACATATTCGTACAAATCGTCTCTCACTGCAAAATAATGGCAGTAAAAGATACATTTGAGATAAAGGTGGGCGACCCTTCGACAAGCTCAGGGCAGGCAAAGCCCATCATAATTAAAACTACAAATTGGACAGAGCAGGCATCTGGCTCTTGTTTAGTTTCACAGGGAGAAACAGAGGTTTTGGTGACAGCTGTTTTATCTCCGTTTACAAGAGAAGGAATGGATTATTTTCCTTTGACTGTTGAATACGAGGAAAGATTTTATGCAGTAGGAAAAATTTATGGCTCGCGATTTATGAAAAGGGAATCAAGGCCGACAGAAGAAGCAACCTTAAATGCAAGAATGATTGATAGGGCAATAAGGCCGTTGTTTCCAAAAGATTTTAAAAAAGAAGTCCAGGTTATTGTTACTTGCCTTTCATGGGATGGAGAAAACGATCCTGATATTTTAGCCATGATTGGAGCTTCATTTGCTTTAGCTACTTCAAACATTCCATGGAATGGACCTTTGGGAGCAATAAGAGTAAGCAAAATAAATGGAGAATGGGTGTTTAATCCAAGTTATGAACAAAAGAAAGGAAGTGAAATGGATTTAACTTTGTCAGCTTTGGAAAAAGATGGAGAAATTTTAATCAACATGATTGAAATGGGAGCAAAAGAAATTTCTGAAAAAGATGTTTTAGAAGCAACTAAATTAGCTGAACCAGAAATTAAAAAAATTATTGAAGCCCAAAATAAGGCAGTTAAAAAAATAGGAAAAACAAAAGATGTCGTAGAGCCTGCAATAGAATCAGATATTGAAAACGAAATAAAAGAATGGCTTGGAGACAAATTAGAAAAAGCAGTTACTAATGCTCCTGCCGGAGAAAAAAACTTGGGTGCCACAGAAATTCTAAAACAGGAATTAGTAAAATATCTTTTAGAAAAATATCCAGGACAGGGCAAAGAAAAACAGGTTTTAGCTTTCTTTGAAAAAGAAATTGAAAGAATAATCATTAAAAATATAATTGAAAAAGACCAAAGGCCAGATGGCAGAAAATCAACTGAAATAAGGCCATTGTCCTGCGAAGTTGCAGTTTTGCCGAGAGCTCATGGTTCTGCAGTTTTTTTCAGGGGACTGACAAGAGTGCTTTCAGTTTTAACTTTAGGCGGACCCGGCGACCAGCAGGTTTTGGAAGGAATGGAAGTTGTAGGCAAAAAAAGATTTATGCACCATTATAATTTTCCTCCATTTTCTTCTGGAGAAACAGCCCCAATGCGAGGGCCTAAAAGAAGAGAAATCGGCCATGGGGCTTTAGCAGAAAAAGCTTTGATGCCAGTGCTTCCTGATGTTGAAAAATTTCCTTATACAATAAGAATTGTTTCTGAAGTTGTATCTTCAAATGGATCAACCTCAATGGCTTCAACCTGCGCTGCTTGCGCAGCCTTAATGGATGCAGGAGTTCCCATTAAAGAACCGGTTGCTGGAATTTCTGTTGGATTGGCAAAAGATGAAGAAACTGGAAAATATAAAGTGTTAACAGATATTCAAGGACCGGAAGACCATTATGGAGATATGGACTTTAAAGTTGCAGGAACTAAAAATGGAATTACTGCAATTCAGATGGATGTTAAGATTGACGGCATTGATAAAAAGATTATGGAAGAAGCTTTAGACAGGGCCAAAGATGCAAGATTTAAAATACTTGATATAATAAAGAAAGAGATTCCAGAACCAAGGAAAGAATTGTCTCCATACGCTCCAAAAATATTTTCGATGATGATTAACCCTTCAAAAATCGGAGAAGTCGTTGGGCCTAAAGGTTCCGTAATAAATAAAATAATTGAGGAATGCGGCGGAGTAGCAATTGATATTGAAGATTCGGGATTAGTATGTGTTACCGGCCAAAATCAGGAAGACGTGGACAAAGCTGTAAATTGGATTAAAGGAATTGTAGAAGAAGTTGAAATTGGAAAAATATATCAGGGAACTGTCAGGAAAATAATGGACTTTGGCGCATTCGTTGATATTTTGCCAGGACAATCAGGAATGGTTCATATTTCAAAATTTGTTAAGGAAAGGATAGACAAAGTTACAGATGTTGTTAAAGAGGGAGACAAAATTCCTGTAAAAGTTATTGGAATTGATGACCAAGGAAGAATAAATCTTTCAGCCATAGATGCAGGATTCAAACCCGCTCCTAAAAACATAAAAAATTAAAAAATAAAACAGCAAGGTGTTCAGCGAAATTTCAGCCCACAATGCAATCGATATATCAGGGCTAAAATTTCGAAGCAAATCTGCTCGCTTGCTCGCAGACCCGTGCAGAATAAATATATCAAATTTTTATTAATTGCATTAGTTATTGCTTTTGTTATTCCTCAAATAACTTTAGCCTCTTGGTGGAATCCTTTTTCCTGGCAAATATGGAATAATATTTTTCACAAACAAACGCCAGCAAGACAGCAAAACCAAAATAATTCTCATACTCCGCTGACATTAGACACACTTAGGAATGTAACCCTGACATATCCTAATCCGTATAATATTTCTAAAAATGACACTATCAATCTTGTCGGAGGCAAGGCTTTAATTTATGATGCAGGCAATATAAAGCCTCGTGCCTATGATATAGCTACAACCACAGTTGGCGATCTTGATGGCGATGGCCAGATAGAAGGTGTTATTGGTGTTTATCAGGCATATGGCGCAAATATAATTGTACCGATTATTTTTGTTGTCTCCAATAAAAATAATGTATTAACACAAATTAATTATATATTGCCCGATTCGTCAGTTTGGAATTACGAGACACAAATAAAATCTCTTTCTATAAATAACGGTGTTCTTTCGGTTAATCTTCTTGTTTTAGCCACAAAAGATCAATCACTGCCTCATTACCAACAAACTGCCACAGTTGCAAAAACTATTCAATATAAACTCGTAAATGGAAAATTGATTTTACAACAAGCAGATCAAACTGCTGATTGGAAGACATATACAAACACCCAATATGGCTACCAAATAAAATATCCTATTGATTGGTCAATAAATACTTCAAATAATAATTTAAATATTTTCTGTTAATTTAAAAGAAATAATCTTGGAGATCCTATAGGATGCCAAGGATTAGAAAATGTTGGAATCGGCGATGTAGGTCCAGATATTAAAATTACTATTGAACCAACAAATTTAGAAGATTATAAAAGGGATTGGGTTATCCAAAAACAAGAAGATTATTTATTAGATGGTATAAAAGGATGGAAAATTTTGGGCAGTGGAAAAATTAGCATGGGTATAGATTATGTTGTTATTTCAGTAATGTATGATAACAATAATTATAAAATAACTTATGCTGATTTTAAAAATACAAATATACAAAATCAGATTCTTTCTACTTTTAAATTTACCAAGTAAACTAAAGCAAGGCATCTTCGCAATTTAAGCCACAATGTATAAAATATATCTGGCTTAAAATTGCGAAGTGATTTTGTCCGCCTCGCTCATAAAATCATATGATAACTGTAGACGAAGAATTACAAGCTAAAGAATTTTTGAAGAGAGCTGAAATAAGGACAATGAAAAAGGACTTAATGGCCCTGAGGGAGTCTGATGCACTGAAAGAAAGAGATAAAATAGCCAAAATAAGAACTTTAGAAGAGCAATTAGAAGAGCAGAAAAAGAAAAATGCGGAATCCTCCTTAGCCAAGGCTTCAGAGGAAAAAGAAAAATTAGGAAGAGAACAAGTTCTGCAAAAAAATGAAGGACAGGAAAGAATAGCTGAAAAAGATTTAAAAAATTATGCCACAGAGGCCGAGCGCCAGCAGATATTTTTGCTTGAGTCTCAACGCCTTGCTTTTGAAAAACAAGTTGATATAATCGATAAAGAAAAAGACCCGGCGCTAAAATTAGAAAAAAATAAATTATTGTTGCAAAAGCGCGATCAACAGGAAAAATTAAATTCCATTTTGGAAGAAGAAAAGAAATTGGAAAATGAACAGAAATTTACAACAGAAAAAGAACAGACAACAACAATCGCATCTCAAAGAAAAAGCTTGCAAGAATCAAGACAGGACTTAGAAAAAAAGATACAAGAAGTAGAGAAAAAAAGATGGGAAGCAGAAAAACAAATAGAGGATACAGATAACAAGGTAAGCCAGATAGATAAATCTTCAGATCAGCTTGTAACAGAAAAGAACGGGCTTGGAGATAAAATATTGGGCGTAGACAAATCATTAAGAGAAATTTACTCTGGCGTTATGACACGGGAGGAAGAAAAAAGAAGAGGCCAGGCTCAAGAACAAATAGCCCAGAGAGAGGCATTATCAAAAGCAAGATTAGAACAAAAAGAAAAAATACAAAGAGAACAGTGGTCAGGCAAGCCTGCCCCAGAGAACAAAGCATTCCTTAATAATGTTCCTGTTCCCATGAAGAGAAAAAAAGCCAGATCTTTTGAAGCTGAAGAAGAGCAAAGAAAAAAATTTATGCAGGATGTCGAACAGATGGCAGCAACAGACAAAAATATAAATACAAATAAAAAATAAAAGAATGAAATGAGTTTACCCCGCCCTCTATGCTAATGAATTCAACAATAGCTTAGAGGGCGGGGTGCTCATAAACTCGCAAATGGATAAAAAATTAATTGAAAAGTTAAAAGAAAAATTGGAAACAGAAAAAAAATCTCTGCAAAAAGAATTGGAAAGTTTTGCAACAGAGGATCCAAATTTAAAACATAATTGGGACGCAAAATATCCAAACAGAGAAGACGGCGATAAAGATGAAGAAGCTGATGAGGTGCAAGAATACAACAATAAGCTTTCTTTAGAATATAGTTTGGAATCAAAATTAAAAGATGTAAATATTGCCTTAGAAAAAATTGAAAATGGCAAGTATGGAATCTGCGAAAATTGCGGAAAAGAAATTACTGAAGAAAGATTGCTGGCCTGCCCTGAAGCAAAAACCTGCCTAAAATGCCAGAAATAAAACAGATTTTCACAGATAAATTACGGATTTTCACATATCACAGATCTTTCTTATCCGTGATTTGTGCAAATCTGTTGTCAATCTGTGTTTATCCGTTATTTGGATATGCCAAGTAAAGTTTTTTCAGGAGCTATAAACGGACTAGATGCGCAGTTGGTGGAAGTTGAAGTTGATGTCTCTCAAGGCTTGCGCTCTTTTTCTATTGTGGGATTGCCGGATAAAGCAGTGAAAGAATCAGAAGAAAGAGTTGATTCTGCAATAAAAAGCGCTAAATTATTATCTCCGCATGGAAGAACTTTTAAAGTTTTGGTGAACTTAGCTCCGGCTGACTTGAAAAAAGAAGGCTCTATTTATGACCTGCCAATTGCATTGGCATTTTTAATTGCATCAAAACAAACAATCTTCAATCCCTCAGATAAAATATTTTTAGGGGAACTATCTTTGGATGGAAAATTAAGGCCAATAAAGGGAGCCTTGTCGTTTGCTTTAATGGCAAAAAAAATCGGGGTTAAAGAGATTATCTTGCCAAAACAAAATGCAAAAGAATCTGCTTTGATAAAAGAAGTGAAAACAGTCGGCGTTGAATCTTTGGCTGAAGCGCTTGCATATTTAGAGCATAGAAAAGAAATTTTGGGAACAGAATTTAAAGATGAACAGATTATTTCAAACTTTGACCATGAGGTTGATATTGGCTGGGTAAAAGGACAAGAATATGCAAAAAGAGCTTTGGAAATTACAGCTGCCGGCTCACATAATTTATTTATGTTTGGCCCGCCTGGCGGAGGAAAATCACTTCTAGCAAAAGCTTTGCCTTCAATTCTGCCAAAATTAAATTTTGCAGAGTCATTGGAAGTTACAAAAATTTATAGTATAGCCGGCCTTTTGCCAGAAAATCAGGCACTTATAAATTTTAGGCCTTTTCGTTCGCCACATCACATTTCTTCTGAAGTTGCTTTAGTCGGCGGAGGAAATCCGCCAAGACCCGGTGAAATAACTTTAGCTCATCGCGGAGTTTTATTTTTGGATGAGTTTCCGGAATTTCACAGAGATGTTTTAGAATCTTTGCGCCAGCCGATTGAAGAAGGAAAAATAACTGTTTCTCGAGCAAAAAATACTTTTACTTTTCCATCCAGATTTATGTTAATAGCTGCTTCAAATCCATGCCCTTGCGGATATTTTAACGACCCGGAAAAAAATTGTACTTGCTCGCCCTCACAAGTTTCAATGTACAGAAGAAAAATGTCGGGACCTCTAATGGATAGAATAGATTTATTTATTGAAGTGCCGGCAGTAAAATATGAAAAATTAACAGCCGATTCCGCTGAAAATCAAAGCACAGGAATTAGAGAAAAAATTGAAAAAGCAAGAGAAAAACAGAAACAACGATTTACTAATGACCGTATTCTAACCAACTCTGAAATGAATATTCCTGAAATAAAAAAATATTGCGAGCACGATGGACAGTCTCAAGAACTTTTGAAAAAATATGTTGATTCTGGAAAATTATCAGCCAGGGGATATCACAGAATTTTAAAAGTTGCCAGGACAATTGCCGACTTGGCTGATTCTGATAAAATTAAATACGAACATATTGCCGAAGCATTAATGTACAGGATTAAAGAAAATTAGAAACAAAAAAAACAGCCTTTTGATAATCTCAGGGCTGTTTTTTGTTTTCTATTTATAGCTTATCTTTGAATTAAGTGGATACGATGCTAAAGGATTTCTGGCTCCCATGACTTGGAAGTGCACATGGCATCCCGTTGATTTGCCAGCGCCTGCCATACCCGGTTGTCCGCCCATCAAAGCAATATTCTGGCCAGTATAAACCTTATCTCCCGACTTTACAAACAGAGTCATAAGATGTCCATAATAGGTGACTGTTCCGTTGCTGTGCAAAATTGTTATGTGATTTCCCATGCCAGAATTGTATTGGCCATTTCCAACAGCCCTTTGTACAACGCCGGCTGCTGCTGCATAAATAGGCGTTCCGCACTTGTTGCCAATATCAATCGCATTAAGATAATGAAGTCCTTGCCCAATATATCCCTCTGTCGGAAAAATAAAAAAACTGTCAGCTAAGGGAATCTGATTATTTATTATCGGGCTGGATTTTTTAGGCATCACGCCTCCTGGCACAATTAAAATGTCGCCGATATAAATATCATCTTGATTGATTAAATCATTATAGGAAATTATATTATCAGAATTTGCTTTATATTTTGAAGCAATTGCTGACATTGTATCTCCAGATTTTATAATATGCAGAACGCCATCTATAGGCAAAATAGTTAAATTTTGGCCGACTTTAATTGCTGAAGAACTTGTAAGATCGTTTGCCCAAATCAGAGTATTTACAGAAATATTATTTGCATCGGCTACAGATTTCAAAGTGTCTCCCGGCTGTACAACATAATCGGCTATATCTTTTTTATCTTGATTGCTGCCTCCAAACACATCTCCTAAAACTTTCCCAGACACAATAGAAGGAGTCGCCACTCCGCCGATAGTATTATCTTGCATTATTTTTAAATCCGGAGTTTCCAAAGGAACAGCATTCGCCTGACTAGAAAATAAATTATCTGCATTTACATTATTAAATTTATTAAAAAAGGGATTGAAAAATACGATGTGGCTATTAACCATATTGCCAGTATTAGCTAAACTATCGCAAGAAGCATACATAGCAGAAAATAAAACAACAGAAACTAACCCAAAGTAAAACAGAGGATTTTGGAATAATCCTCTTAAATCAGCTCTTTTCCGCGCATCTTTAACAGAGAGCCAGATTGCTTTTATCCTTATAAAAACTTTGTTAAATATTTTTACCAAAGTATATTAAATTTACCATTAATAAGCCAATCGGTCAAATAGTTATACACTGAAACCGCAAAACCCCAATAGCCAACAAAACTCTAAATCCCAATGATTAAAAACGTTTTGGGATTTAGAATTTAAAATTTGTTTGGGATTTGGGATTTGGGATTTGATTTACTGCGATGCTATAATATACCAATGAATTTACTTTCTGTGAATGAAATCAAAACATTGCTTAGTAAATATGAAACTCGGCCATCAAAAAGATTGGGCCAGAATTTTTTGATAGATAAAAATATTTTGAATAAAATTATTGAATCAGCAGATATAAAATCAAATGATATTATTTTAGAAGTGGGACCTGGCATTGGAACTTTAACCCAAGAATTAGCCCAGAGAGCTAAAAAAGTAATAGCTGTTGAAAAAGATAAAACAATGATTGAAATTTTAAAAGAAACTCTGAAAGGTTTTAACAATATAGAAATAATCCAGGGCGATATTTTAAAAATTGATTATTTAAAATTGATTGAAAATTGTAAATTGAAAATTGAAAATTACAAAATCGTGGCAAATATTCCCTACTACCTCACATCTCCATTAATAAGAATGTTTCTTGAGTCGGTTAAACCACCACACGATTTTGTCTTGATGCTCCAAAAAGAAGTAGCCCAGAGAATTTGCTCAAAACCTCCAAACATGAGCTTATTGGCAGTATCTGTGCAATTTTACGCTGAAGCGAAAATTATCTCATATGTTTCAAAAAATTGCTTCTGGCCCTCGCCAAAAATTGATTCAGCAATAATAAAAATTACGCCAAACAAAAACAACAAAAATATTGATGCAGATTTGTTTTTTAAAATCGTGAAAGCCGGATTTTCTCAACCCAGGAAACAGCTTGGCAATAATTTACTTGCACTGAATAAAATTGAAGGATCAAAAATTATAAAAATTGAAAGAAAAAAAATCAATAAATGGCTTTTAAAAAACAAAATAAATCCGAAACAACGAGCTGAAACACTAGGCATTGAAGATTGGAAAAATTTAACAAAATTTTTTCTACCTTAAAACCCTACCCCGGTCTATGCCGGGCTTAGACCCAAAACAAAAAATATGCCAAAAAGAAAAATACAATTTGCGCCAGGAGAATTTTATCATGCTTTTAATCGTGGTAATGGCAAACAAAATATCTTTTATAATGACAGGGATATGTACAGATTTCTTCAAGCGATATATATTTCTAATTTTAGCGAATCGAAATTGAATATAGGCTTTTTAGAAAGGCACAAAAATGGTTATACGCTAGCTGACATCGAGAAAATTATTAAAAAGGAAAAAATTTTCCAAAATCCTCTTGTCAGAATTTGTGCAGATTGCTTAATGCCTAATCATTTTCATTTTTTACTGCAAGAAATTAAGGAAGGCGGAATTACAATTTTTATGCAAAGACTGGGCACTAGCTACGCAAAATATTTTACTACAAAATATGATCGGCCTGGCAGTTTATTCCAGGGACGGTTTAAAGCAGTCCATATTAATGGAGATGATCAATTACGATATCTTTTAGCATATATTAATGTTATTAATCCAGCACAACTTATAGAACCAGACCTCAAAGAAGTTGGCATAAAAGATATCTACAATGTTTTAGATTGGGTAAATAATTATAATTGGAGCACTCACCAAGAATTTATGAATAAAAGAGATTCAATTCTCGTAGACAAAGGATTATTGGGAAAACTATATCCAACCCAAGAAATTTATAGCAAATTTATAAAAGATATATTACGTAATAAAAAAAATAAAATATGGACAATGATAGACGGCATAAACCTTGAATAACTGATTTTATTATCCCGCTAGCGGGTCTAAGCCGGGCTTAGACCCGAAATAACAGAACAGAGGGCAGAGACATTAAACGTAAAAGATTGGATTAGCTTGAGTCTTCACCTAAATTTTCAAAAATTGGGTGAAGACTTGACAACTATGTTTAAAGTTGTAATATTAAATTAGTGCTTTAGGAATATCGTGGCGAGCAAGGCGCAAGCCACTCCTAATATTGAAAACTCAATATGACATAACAACAGAATAACAAAACAGAAAGACAGAAAGGAGGTCAGAAATGACCAGCAACATCGCACAATTTCCATCCCAGGTTGAGGTTGGGATCAGCGCCAAAAGCGCGAAAACATTGTTGGCAGCAACCGCCATCGTAGTGTTAATCGCCATCATCATCGCGTTCAGCGCAGGATGGCGAATGGCAGATTACACCAATAATCATCGTGGTCAGACGGTAGCCGACAAACTTAAAGCTGGGTGGACTTACCCAGACCCGAATGTGCCTCGACCGCCTACGCCATCAGCTTCCCAAATCCATTACCCAACGACACCGCCGACTCCCGGACCCAATGCTTTCGGTCGATAGAACCGGAACAAATACCCAACGACACCGCCGACTCCCGGACCCCATGCTTTCGGTCGATAAAACCGGAACAAAGCGCGAGAACTCTCGCGCTATTTTTTTTGATTGGCAACATTTATAAAATAAATAAATGCCAATCAACCCCTCACCAATTTTATTAATAATTTTGTATTGCCTCGATGACAGACGAAGCGAAGCGAAGTCACTTCGCCTTTTTTGATTGTATAATAATGAATATCGCTGAAATTGGTGATGGG
>CAIXXY010000062.1 GCA_903923535.1 Candidatus Staskawiczbacteria bacterium
ATGCTCCCATTTTTCGGCGCAGAACCAGTTGTCTGTTAAAGATTTATTAAAAAGATTGCCCAATCTATTTCCATAGCAATAGCCGTCTATGGTTTTATCCTTAGGATCTATCTGGCTGGGTTTGATATGAATGAGTTCAGCCAGATCATTTTTTTCCATTTTATTTTGATTAATAGGAGAGATTAATTCATCTTCAACTCTTGTACAGCTCAATAGTTTGACATTTAAGCCGTAAGCAGTGTTTATTAAACTGCAATTATTTATTGTCTGCCTTGAATATGTTAATTCTTTCATAATATCACTTCTGGGTTCTTTTATCATATTTATGTAAAAATCTATATAATCAGTTTTCAATTGCTTGTAATCATTCCAAAGCTCTGATAAATAATCTTCTATCTGCAGGCAGGGACTGCCTGTGCATGGCGTAATATCGCAGGAGCACAATGCCACGCCAGCAACAACATCGCAAGGAGTAACTTCGCAGTTGTCTGGCTTGCAGTCCTGTTCGCAACCTGCTGGTTCATCACAAGTCTCATTACAATTTGCTGGAGGAGGCTCATCGCATGGCTGTCCGCACCCAGGTGGCGTAGCAACAGGAGGACCTATTGTAGTCCAAAAGCCTCCTGTATTAGAGCAATCGGCACTACAACCTGAACAGCTGCCGCTAGTTGTGGTACATGGGTCAGCTGTTCCGAATATGCAAATACATGTATACTGGTATGTGCATGTGACTCCGCATCCAGCTGGACCAGTGCATGCTCCTTGGCTTCCTTCACAACCCTGTGGTTCATCGCATGGCTCTTCGCAGTTGTCTGGCTGGCAGTCCTGTTCGCACCCAGGCGGCACATAACTATTGGGAGCTGTCCCCAAATCAACGTATCCGCAGTTGGTTACGCAAATCGGTAGGCCGGTATCATATTCTGCATTACATCCGCAATAATTATATGCCTTATATCTTTCATTTCCTGCTTCTCCTATTTTTTTCATCTGTTTAATCATTGTCTGTATATCTTCGTTTACCTTGTCTACTTTTTTATTATTTATTAATTTATCAGCCCAGTTTTTAGCATCATCAACTGTCTGACCCACTGGAACCTCTTCTTCCCGTTCTAAATCTATGATCCTCTCTTTTCCTATAGGCGTAGGAGTACTTCCTTCCTTATTTGGATTATTCCACCAATTATCCTCGCAGTAAAAGGTTAATGGATCGTCATTATAGGAATATCCATTGCATTCTGGTCCGGTAGTTTGATATGCCAAAACTTCTCGCGAGCTTGTAATATAGCCTTCACTGCCGGCGTTGCTTCTATCGCTTGTATTCGGAATATAAAATTCAAGAGTGTCTATCTGATCGCACGGGCAATCAGGGCAATAGGAAGCAGATGGGCATTTTGCAGTTTCAGGGCATATTTCTTGGCAATAAGTATCAGGATCGCTGTCATAGCAGAAAGTCCCGACATCAGATTGGTTGTATGGATCAGGGCATTTTTGATTTTCTGGATTATTATAAAAAAATGATGCAGAATGATTCAGCCAACATTTTTCCCCGTCCCAAATGCATTTATTTTCATTTTCACAGCTTGTTTCATCTCCATTAGATGGGCAGTCTACTGTTGAAGGTTCAACACATTCTGAATAGCCGGCATATTCGTCAGATCCGTTTTTGCAAAGGTATGCATTATTAATGCAATAATTTGAGTTGCCTTGGTCAGTAGCTTGTTTTCCGCAATTCGCAAAATTATCAGCGCCAAATAAGCATTCTCCGGCATTATTTAAAACGCACTGTCCATTATTTTTGCACTGGTCCTGGCAAATTTTAAATGCATCAGAATCGCATAAATATTTATCAGAGCATTTTTTCTTGCAGTCATCTTGACAGGAATTTATGCAATATTTAGAAACGTCTCCGGGATTATTTTCAAAGCAAGTATCGCTGCTGCTGTCGCATGTTTGTCCGCTTGGGCAACTTATATCTATGGCGAGATTGCAAAGGGTGCCGCCGTCTATGCCTCCGCAAGTGGCAATCTGGTGTATATTTTTACTGCATGTTTGTCCGCTTGGACAAACTGAATCGGGATTGCATTGAACCGCATTAACATTTTGGCTAAAAGTTTGGGAAGTGTCTGCACCATATATACAAGGCCTTGAATTATAACAATTTTCAACGCATGTTTTTTTATCGTTGATGCTTAAGTCTGCGCACCCTCCATAACATTGCATAGCTTGGTCGCTGGCATCAGGGCAGGCATCATTGCATTTTTTAAAACAGCTGGAATTTGCATAATTAAATCCTTGGCAATATTTTGATACGTTTACTGGGCTATTAGTTACAGGATCATTAAATGCTTCAGGGTCTTTTAAAATAATATGGTTTTGTTGATTTGTGGCTTCGTAATTTTTGGCCAAATCAACATAAGATATCGCTAAATAACAGCTGGCAAGTTTATCCCTTGCATCGTCCAATACTTTCACATCATCTTTGATTGTTTTTTTTATTTTATTTTCAATTATTTTTTCATGAAAGTATGTCAATTGCTGACGCAGATTTAATTTTTCCCATTTGTCTTTGTCAATTATAGTAATTGTTTTACCATCCACTGTTTCTGATGTTTCAACCCAATCAATCATTTGAGTGCCAGAATCAGAATCAGGATCATCAATGCATGGGCTGGAACCATCGTTTGGATTTGGACACCTGAATTCATCCAGCCCTTTATATCCTTTTTTAGGTGCGTCATTGCATTGGTCACCGCTACTACTTTCACACTTTTGAGTGGACATATTGCACTTCTTTCCGGGAGAACAATTTAGGTCAGAGCTGCAAGCAGCGCCGATGCCTCCACTGCCAGCACTTTCACACTTTTGAGCGGACATATTACACTTTTCTCCAGGAGAACAATCTGGGTCAGAGCTGCAAGCAGCGCCGATGCCTCCGCCAAAATTTATATCTCCATGCTCAATTTGATTTTTAGTTCCCATTGGGCAGCAGTCTGATCCTGGCGGTGTTCCACCTGGATGACATGCTCCGCCCACAGCCGAACCAGTACATACTTGAGGGCAAGTTGTCGGAGGGTCGCACGTCCCATCAGGAGCGCAGCTGCCATAAGTCAGACAATCGCATGTCTTCATTAATTTTGTTATTTCGTCTGTCAATACAGCAGCCAATTGGGCTTTTTTTTGCGCGCCTTCAACCAACAAAGTCAAGCAATCTTCCCTGTCATGTTCCAGATATGTCGGACCGGCCATTGTGTCTCCGCCATCTGTTTCTATTTCATCCCCAAAAATAGGATCGCCATATTGGTTAAAACCGTAACAATCTATTTTTCTTGTTAAAAGGGTTTCGGTTAAAGTTCCAATAGGAATTTCCTGATAAGTAGTGGCTTGTATGCCCGGCGGCAGGGCAGGATTTCCAGAATAATTTAAATTGAGCCATGACAAAATGCCAAAATTGCATGTATTTAATCCAGGATTAATTGTATAAGCTATTAAGGATGTTAAGACTACTATTAAAAAACCTGAAATTCCAGCTTTTATCCAATCTTTGCCTTCATTGGTAAATTTGCCTCTTCCATAAGAAACTAAATAATAGATTCCGCCGAAAGCTATTACAATAACAGATATAAAAAGAGCTAAATTCATTCCTAAGCCAAAAAAATAACAAAAATATTCAGATAAAGTAGAAGTATCGTTAATTTTAAAACTTTGGCCAAAAACAGTTAAATCAGGGTAATGAACCTCAAACGCTAAAACAAAACTGGCGTTTGACAGAAGAACGCAGCTCAAACAAAGAAAGAAAAAAAGTTTTTTGCAAAAGACCATTGCCTTGTTGTATTTTTAATTTAAAATTCAAAAATTAAAAGTCAAAATTTCAAGTTAAAAGTTAAAATTTAGTGGACTTTAATTTAATAACTCCTGCGGCTAACATATTAGCGATTTCAGTGGCTTCATTCAGCAATAAGTTGACTTTTGCAGTTTCTGCAAGCTTTGAATCTCTTAATAAACAAAGCCAATATTTCGTTTCGTTTGCCGATTTTAAAGCAATTTCGTAAAACTTCTTGTACTCCAACCTAGAGCTAGCTGCGCTGCCTTCAATTAAATTAGCTCCAATTGACATAGATGAGCGGAGTAACTGATCGGCAATAATCCAAATTGTTCGTTTGTTAGGAAGGGTGTCTATAAATGCAATTATATCAAGACTGAAATGATAACACCTTGTTTTTAAATCACTTTTGAATTTTGGATTGCAATTTTGCATTTTGACCTTTGCATTTTGACTTAGCTCTATGTCGATTCTAAATTTCTCTTCGCCTCTCTTTGTTGCAGGACTTCTTGGGGACTAGTTGTAATTATCTGGTTTTCTGTCTGGCTGGCAACTACCGAAAGATATACATGTTTTCTGCCGGCAAAAAATAATCCTTCTCCAACCGCCGCCTCGATCAATAGATATTTTTCCTGTTCAGTCAGATTAAATACTTTTTGTATGGAATCGATGTCAGCAGTTGATTGTTTCATTAAAAGCTGCAGGGAAGAATTTGTAACAATAGCTTTGCCATAGTCTGATTTCATAAAATCAGCCACATCCTGAGTGATAGTCGTAACTCCCAGCCA
>CAIXXY010000063.1 GCA_903923535.1 Candidatus Staskawiczbacteria bacterium
TACCCTAGGTATTTTTATTTCTTGAAGCTCATCGACTTCTTGATTTTCCACCCTCGATGGCAATTTTGATTCTAACGCCTCCTCGCCTCCGCCATCAATTTTTAACTTGCTGAGCCCTTCAGAAATACTCTTTTCTTCTTTTTCTTTGTAAGACTTTGCTTCAGCCTCTCTTTTTTCTTCAGGTTTTTCTTCGGCTTTGACATTCTTGGTAGAATTACTTCCGATAATCTTTTGCTTTGATATATTATTATTTTGAGATTGATGCAACCAATCTATATTCTTTTTCTGATCGAGTTTAGATTTCCTAACATCTATATTGAAAAGCCGAACTATCATTCTTTTTATTATCTTTATAATTTTAAATACAATAAATATAAAAATAAAAAAAATAATTACGGCTAAAATAAAAATTATAGATAAAAATATCAAATTATCCGCATTCGTAAAATCAATATTTTCAATTATAGAAAAATCAATAGGCACTACAAGTTAATTTTTATTGAATAATTTTTGGTCTTAATCTTTGTTTTTTCTTCTAATTGTTTTTCTTCTTCAATATTTTGTTCTTCTATAAAAATTTCTAATGCCCTGAATTCTTTCAATAAAAGATCTTTATTTTTTTCTATTATCATTTTTTCTTTTTTGGGAACAATGATTTTTACTACAGAGACTTTGTCTTGCGGCAATAAGTTTTGTTCTTTTCTTTGAGCTTGAACTGCTCTTATTATTTCTCTAATCATTCCTTCTTCTTTTAATTCTTCTGTGATATTTAAATCTAATTCTATTTCATTTTCAATTTTATCATCGAAAATAATTTCTTTAACATTCACTTCATCTTTAATTAAATTTAATAATTCCTCTTGTAATTTTGACTTTTGATTTTTGACTTTTAATTTTGCCAATGGCTGTTTCACTTTTATCCCCTTTGTAATTCTTTCAGCCAAGGCTAGATTAACAATTGACCTCACTTCATCCATTTTTTCTCCCAAATTTTTATCAATTTTATTTTTATCAATTTTTGGCCAATCGCATAAATGCACAGATTCAGGCATATCTTCTGTTTTTAAATCCTGATACATTTGTTCAGCAAAGAATGGCATTACAGGAGATATAATTTTAGTTAAACTTAAAAGAACATAATAAAAAGTAGCAATAGCCTCATTTCTTTCAGGATTATCTTTACCCCCCACTAACTTTGAATTTACACTTAAAAAAGAACCACCCTCTTTGCTTCCGGATTCAAAGTTAGTGGGGGGCGAGTGGAATCTTTTTCGCGACCTTCTTATATACCACAAAGACAGATCATTTATAAAAAAATCTTCTATACATATAACGGCTCTGGCAACATCATATTTATCTAAACTATTACTTGCCATATTTGTGCAATGATCTGTTTTAGAAATAATCCATTTATCTAAAATACTATTTGATTTTGTTTTTAATATTTTATCAGAAAGATCTTCTTTCTTTATATAAGTGCTAAAAAATACGTAAGAGTTATATAAAGTCATTAATTTTCTCTTTGTTTCTTCAGCTACATTATAGCCAAATCCAAGATTTTCAGCAGGATTTTGTTTTGAATAAAGCCATCTCATAGGATCTGCGCCAATTTTTTCTACTGCTTCATCAAACCAAATAGCATTCCCTTTTGATTTGTGCATCTCTTCTCCTTTTTCGTCCCTAACAGATGCATATCCAAAAATTGTTTCCATCGGATTTTTATTTTCTAAAACAGCTGACATAACCAATAAAGAATAAAACCAATTTTTAAACTGGCCTGGGAAAGATTCACAGACTAATTCGGTAGGAAACCATTTTTTCCAATAACTTTTATCGGAAAAATATTTCATTGTAGAAAAAGGAACTATGCCAGCATCCAACCATGGATTTCCCACATCTTTAATTCTTGAAACAATTTCGCCGCATTTATGGTCCTTCCCGCTGTCAGGATCTCGGACAATGCCTCGACATTTTATTTTTACATTATCTACCCAGGGCTTGTGAGGAGAATTACCCTCAAAAAATTCCCAACCTTCAACAGCCCTCTCTTTTAATTCCTCTTTAGACCCGATAACTTCAAAATTCCCGCATTTCTGACATTCAAAAATCGGCAGTGCCAAACCCCAATACCTTTTTTTAGATATCAGCCAGTCATGCATATTTTTCAGCCAATCCAGCTCTCTTTCTTTGCCAAATGAAGGTATCCAATTTATTTTTTTAGTTATTTCCATTAATGGCTTTCTAATTTTATCCATGGAAATATACCATTCATCAACAATTCTCCAAACTAATTCTGTTTTACATCTCCAGCAAGTAGGATATCTATGAGTGTAATCTTCGATTTTATAAAAGAATTCTCCAATTCTATAATTTTTAAGATAATCAAAAATTATTTCTGGATTTTGTTTAGCATTTTTCTCAGAAAAATCATCCATACCATCCATATAAACCGCTGATTCGTCGATAACGTCTATTACTGCTAAATTTTCTTTCTGGCCAATTTTAAAATCTTCTTCGCCAGCTCCCGGAGCGCAATGTATAATGCCAGTACCCTCAACATCTGTAACCAAATCTTTATCTAAAACAACGGTATGAAACGTCTCTGGCTTTTCTGCAGATATTTTTTTAACTCTTGGTAGATTATCAAAAGGACCTTCATATCTTATGCCTTTTAAATCTTCTCCTTTAATTTGTTTTTCCAAAGAATATTCTTTACCTAAAACTTTTTCCGCCAGAGATTTCAACAAAATCAATTCTTCTCTTGCCTGCCCTGAGCCCGTCGAAGGGCCATTATAAATTGCATATTCAAATTCTGGATTTACAATCAAGGCGACGTTTGCAGGGATAGTCCATGGAGTTGTAGTCCAAACTAAAAACTTTTTACCTTTCAAATCTCCTTCTATTATGGGTAATTTGAAATAAATTGCCTTATGTGTTATTTCCTTATATTCTTCTGTTAAAATTTCGTGCTGAGAAATTGCCGTCCCGCACCTTGGACACCAGGGAACAGTATCTCTGCCTTTGTATAAATAACCATCCTGCCAGCATTTTTTTAAAAAGTGCCAGATAGCATAATTATTTTCATCAGACATTGTGTAATAAGAATTTTCCCAATCCATCCATTGGCCCAATCTTATTGATTGCTGGGTTTGTATGGCAGAATATTTTCTGACTCTTTCTTTGCATTTTTCAACAAATTTATCAATTCCATAAATTTCAATGTCTTTTTTGTTTTTAAATCCCAGTTCTTTTTCAACTTCAACTTCCACCCAAAGACCTTGGCAATCAAAGCCATTTTGATAGCGTTCGTCGAATCCCTGCATCGCCTTATATCTTTGAAATAAATCTTTATAAGTTCTGCCCCAAGCATGATGCACGCCCATAGGATTGTTGGCTGTAATCGGCCCGTCCAAAAATGACCAGGTTTTTTTGCCCTTGTTTTTCTCTCTCAATTTATCAAAAATTTTATTCTGCTCCCAGAACTCTAATATTTCTTGTTCTTTTTTTGGAAAATCGTATGCCATATTTTTAATTTACCCCTGTTAAATAATTTTGCTTCCACAAAATTAAAATCAATAGATTTTATTTAACGGGGTTTAATTCTCTTATTTCTCCTTTATGAATCCTTTTTTCTAAAGAAAACTTTTTAATGGTTTCTTTTATAGAAAGTCCCATTACTTTTCCCTGTAATAGGAACAAGGGACATTCATGACTTACTATTAAAATATTTCTTCCTTTATATTTTTTATCAATGTCTTTCAAAAAATCCAGCATCCTGTCTAAAATTTCTGAATATGTTTCCCCTTTCGGCGGCCTTTGCCTAATCCTTTCTTCTTCTGTTTTGAAATATTTCCACATTGATTCTAATTTCTTTTTGTTAAAGATTCCAAAACCTATTTCTCTTAATCTTTTATCTAATTTCGGCTTTGCCTTTAACATTTTCCCAACAATTTCTGCTGTTTGTTTGGTTCTCAGCAATGGCGAAGCAAAAATCAAATCAACGCTTTGACCCTCTGAATCCAAAGTGTTTTTTAATTTTTCTGCTGATTCTCTGACAATTTCCCGCCCTAATATAGTAAGCGGATTTTTAAATTTTTCCGGCCAACATGAACAAATTGCCCTAACATTCGAAATAGCCTGAGCATGACGCATTATATAATAATGATTTCTTAAAATCATGTATCGATACGAATATACTAATTTACTAATAATACTAATTTATGAATTTCTTTTTTGCATTAGTATCGATGCGGATTATCCTAATCGGTTTTAAATATCGATTTCTAAAATTTACCAGAAGCCCGAGCTGTTTTTTTGATGACTGCAAATATCTTTGAAGCTGATAAAAATCTTCCTTGCCTATCAATCTCTTAGCTTTAGCCTCTACAATAATTTTATCGTCAACAAGAAAATCCACGAAATTGCCATCTCCAACATTATATTCTCTATTATAATTTATTTTCAATTCTTTTAATTTCTGCTCCATCAAATCACAATATTGTTTCTCCCGTGCAAATCTTCCTTGCGAATTATGAATATCAAAGCATACACCTGTAAGAATATAAGATAATTCTGGATAAATCAATTTATTCGTATAATTAGTATTCATTCGTATATTAGAATCGATACTCTACATCTTATCAGGTGTAGAGATTCCCATTAATTCCAATGTATTTTTTAAAACAATTTTTGCAGCTAAAATAAGAGACAATCTTGCTTCTGTTAATTTTTTATCTTCTGAAATCACCCTGCAGTTTTCATAAAATTTATGAAACGAATCTGCCAATTCAATTGCATAATTAGGCAATCTTTGCAGCTGATAATCTTTAGCAATATCTTCAATAATTTCAGGAAATCTTATTATTTGCTTTATTAAATCCAATTCGCTTGGATCATTCAATAATTTGAAATTTGAAATTTGAAATTTGAAATTGCCGAATTTGCGAATAATTGAGCAAATTCTGGCGTGCGCATATTGTACTTTGAATACAGGATTTTTATCTGACTTTTCTTTTGCCAAATCCATGTCAAAATTAAAATGCGTATTAAGAGATCTTTGCAAAAAGAAAAATCTTGCAACATCCAAACCAACTTCATCAATTAATTCATCAATGGTCACATAAATGCCTGTTCTTTTTGACATCCTAACTTCTTTGCCATTTTCAAAAAGTTTTACCAATTGCAGAACTATCGCATCAATATCTTCTTTTTTATATCCTAATGCATGGCAGGCAGCTTTTAATCTTGCCACATATCCATAATGGTCTGCTCCCAAAAATATTATCAGCTTATTAAATCCTCTGCCAAATTTATTTTTCAAGTAGGCAATATCTGAAGCAAAGTATGTTTTAATTCCGTCTGCTCTTATCAAAACCCTGTCTTTGTCATCTCCCAATTCAGATGACTTAAACCATAAAGCTCCTTCGCTTTCATAGGTAAATCCCTTTTTTCTTAACTCGTCTATTGTCTTATCAACCTCCTTATTTTTATATAAAGCTGTTTCAGAAAACCAAGTATCAAACTTTATATCAATTTTTTTAACAGATGGCTTTATCATTTTTTCTAAAATAATCTTCGCTGATTTTTCACCGATCTCTTGTGGAGTTCTGCCTTTTACTTCTTTTCTTAATTTATCAATATATTCTCCCTTATAAACTGCCTCATCATCTCCAATCACAGAATGGCCTAATTTATTGATTTGAGCTCCAGTGTCATTTATATAGTATTCCCTTGAAACTTTATATCCTGCTTTCGCCAAAACGTTTGAAAGAACATCTCCACCAAAACCTCCTCTGCCATTTCCCAGAGTTAACGGGCCTGTTGGATTCGCTGAAATAAATTCAATATTTACTTTTTGCTTTTTACCAATCTCTAAATTACCGAATTTATTTTTTTCTTTCAAAATAACTTGCAATTGTTTCTGCAGATATTTTTCTGAAATAAAAAAATTAATAAATCCATTTGCAACTTCAACTTTAGAAAATAATTCTGAATCAATTTTTCCTTTTATCTCATTTGCAACCTCAATAAGATTTTTTCCCGTTTTTTTAGTTAAAATTAAAGCAACGTTAGTTGAATAATCTCCAAGTTTTTTGTCTGATGGAATCTCAACTGAAAAATTAAGAACCTCTCCCTTAATTGATTTTTCTATTATTTTTTTAATTTCCTCTTTTAACATAATCCGAATGTCATCCGAATAAATCCGAATGCTACAAATTATTTTTATTTAAAATTCTCTTTGGATAAATATACTTTTGTCTAAAATTTATTATTAAGCCCAATTCTTTATTATATGAAACAAGATATCTTTTCATTTGAAAATAGTCATCTTTCGTAGGTATATTTTTAGCTTTAAAATCTACAATTATTTTATCATCAATAATAAAATCTGGAATATTTCTTCTTTCTTTCTCTCCCTCAAAAGAAACTGGCAATGGCTTTTCTCTTACGTAATTTACATTATTGTTTTTTAATAAAGATTCGAATGCATCACAATACTGCATTTCATTTCTGTATCTACCAAGCTCATTTTGAACTTTAAAACATAATCCATAAATTTTGTAAGAAAGTTCCGGATGTAAAATTTTTTCATTTATTCGTTGCATTCGGATAAATTCGTAGATTAGGATTATTTTATTGTTGTTCCAATAAATGGCTTATTATTTAAAAAATCTTCTAATCTTTCTAAATTTTTCCCGTTAATCATTATAACTTTTAATTTTAATTTTGCTGCCAACTTTGATGCTTTCGGGTCAAAAGGCGCTGATAATCCCGGAGTCCATTTGTCTCCCACAATCCGCTCAAGAGTTTTCCAATCAACTTCCTTTAATGCTTTTGCATCTGGAAATTGGCTTGGATTTTTATCATAAACATAATCAATATTTGTTAAATTGATTATTGTTTTTATATTATGGTTTTTTGCTATCAGAACAGCATCATAATCTGTTGAGCATCCGGGCTTCCAACCGGCTCCCACTGCAATATCTTTATTTGTTTTTATTTTTTTATTAGGGTCTGTAATAATTTCAGGATAAACATTTCCTGCAAACATCTGCTTTATAATCTGCGCATTTAATCTTGTGATATTAATTCCTATCCAGTCCCTGTCAGCTGATTTTGCCCCAAATTCCAAAAGAGCTTTTTGATAAATTCTGGCTATCTTCCCTCCACCAACTATAATAAAAAATTTGAAAACCCCGCGATGAGCGTCAGCGAATTTTGCGGGGCTGTCTCCAATATACTTTTGCAAAGTATGTTTAAAATTCTTTAAAAATCCTAAATCAATCTCATTCGGAACAACCAATGACCCACCTAAAGATATTATAATTGTCTCCTTCGCCATGCCGTAGCCTTTAGCGAAGGCTGGTTTTTTAGAATTCATTATATTTTAGTTTATCTCATTTCAATCAAAAATTAAAGACCTTTAAATAAAATCTCCCTTCTTATTTTCTCCGTATTCCCATGCCCTATCAATCCCAAATAAGAACTCTGTGTTTCAATGCTTTGATTATTTTTTAGTCTTTTTATCATTCTTTTCTTTGTTTTAGCTCTCAAAACTCTATAGTCATAAAAATTAACCCAACCGAGAAAATCTATTCCAGAATATATGGTTTTAATGAAAATCTTGTCAGGGTGCAGGTCAAGCTTTAGTTTGTTCTGCAAAAAATCTGATATTGGTTCTATGATGTTTTTTAAATAATCTTTGTTTTCTGATAAGATAACAAAATCGTCTGCATATCTGATATAGTATTTCACTTTTAATTTGTGTTTCACAAATTGGTCAAACTCATTCATATATACATTGGAGAAAAGCTGGCTTGTCAGATTTCCGAGAGGCAAACCATTAGGTTTAAA
>CAIXXY010000064.1 GCA_903923535.1 Candidatus Staskawiczbacteria bacterium
TAAATAATTAAATTGTGAATAGTGTAAGAGAGTTATACTGGAAGTGCTCCACCTGATCCCATTTCGAACTCAGAAGTGAAATCTTCCAAGGCCGATGGTAGTGCTTTGCGCGAGAGTAGGTAACTCTCCTACAGTGTTCATAATTTATTTTGTGGGGGATGAAGTAGTGGCAACGCGAGAGTAGGTTTACCCATTCACCAATTTTATATTAATAAAATTATGGAGATAGTGGCAGGCGAAGCCACTTCGCGCACTGGTCGTATATATATTTAAAACATCGTTGAAATTGGTGAGGGGTCGTCGCCTTACAAAGCACTTAAGACAAAACCGATTTTTGAAATCGGCTTTTTGTTTGCATTTTTGAAATAAAATGATAATATATGTTTAGCAGTTTGACAAGTTGATTGGAAACATAATCCCTAAAGGGGGAGAAAGGAGGCAGAGATGCCGGAACGAGAAGAATTCAAAATGCCTCCTGAATGGGGGTGGCCAATTGGTCCTGATGTGATTACTACCAAGCTTTCGTCTTGTGATACTTGCGGGCGAGATCTTGATGATTGGGGTGCCTTGTTAATCGGGTATTCCCATTCGACCCGAAAGACAGAAACTCGACCCGATGGCGATAGCGATGGAACATTTATTA
The DNA here is from genome assembly GCA_903923535.1 of Candidatus Staskawiczbacteria bacterium. GTDB lineage: Bacteria > Patescibacteriota > Minisyncoccia > Minisyncoccales > Staskawiczbacteraceae > XYD1-FULL-39-28. Next base: position 644 of record CAIXXY010000064.1, read on the forward strand.
TTCAATGCCCCTGTTCCAAAAGATATTGTTTCCATGCCAATCGGTATAATATTCAAACCGCGCGAGATCTTTGCAGATCATTACCTAATGAATGGAAATGGCCTTGCGATGCAGATGGCCAATCGCTCTAGAATAGAATTCAAGAATACAAACCATGGAGACGCCCGGCGCCTCCTTTTTTATTGTTCACCCAGTCAAATAAATTTCTTCGAAATTTAATTTTTGATTTCGTCAAAAATTATTTGACCGGATAAATTTGCAAAACAAAAATTGATAAGGTAAAATCAAAGAGTAAAATAATAAACAAATTGAATACCCTTCGGCAAGCTCAGGGCACTTCGACTCGCGCAAGCAAAATACTTGCACTGAGCGAAGCCCGAGCGAAGCGAGGGCGAGTCGAAGTGTGAAAAGCGTTGGTAATTTTTCTATAAACAAAAGGAATAAAAGCTGGCTAAAAATTTTAGTTGGAGGAATTATTATTTTGTTTATTTTATTTATTTTGAATATTTTCGTTTCTCCCATTAAAAATTATTTTTATGCGATATCCTCGCCAATACAGAAAACTTTTTGGTCTGCAGGAGTGTCATCATCAAATTCTTTAATTTCTTTTTTATATGGGGAATTTTTAGTAAAAGAAAATGAAAATTTAAAAACAGAAAATCAGAAACTTTTAGCACAGTTGGCTTCCTTGCAATCTATAGAACATGGGAATCAAGCGCTGAGCGATCTTTCAGTTTCTTGCCAAAATGATGAGTTTAAATTTGTTATGGCAGGAGTAATCGGTTTGGATGATGAAGATATTTTATCTATTAATAAAGGTTCAGTCGACGGAATTTCTGAAGGAATGCCTGTTATGAACCAGCAAAAAGTGCTTTTCGGAAAGATTTTTAAAGTTTATAAAAATTTTTCAAAAATAATGCTTATTTCAAATAAAAACAGCGTTATTAATGTCAAAATACAGCAGTCGCCGGCCGCCTCCGCTGAAGCTTCCGCCTCCGCTAACGCTACGGCGGGACAAGCTGGCGTGCCAATGGAAATTAATGGCGTAATTAAAGGCAAAGGGGGATTGAATATTTATTTGGATTTAATACCCATTGACGATACTATAAACCAAGATGATGTTTTAGTGACTTCTGCATTGGAAGGGACCTTTCCTAAAGATCTTTTAGTGGGGAAAATTACCAAGGTTGAAAAAAATGACCAGAATCCTCATCAGCAGGCGCAAGTCCAGCCATTTTTTAATATCGCAACAGATAATTTATTTGTAATCACAAACTATAAAAAATAAAATGTGGTTTGCTGTAATAATTGCAATTTCCCTCTTTTATTTTTTTGCATTATTGCAAAGCAGTTTTTTTATGCATTTTGATCTGTTTGGAGCTGTTCCCAATTTAGTTTTTATATTTTTTTTCCTGCTTGTTTTTTTTGAAGGAAAAGCCAGATATTATCAGATTATTTTTCTAGCAATAATAGCTGGAATTTTTTTAGATATATCTTCGTATACATATATAGGACCATCGATTGTGCTGCTTTTAATTATAGGGCTTCTGCTGAAAAGCGTGCAATCATCATTGACGAACAGGAAAGACAACCATCCTTTTATTTATTTTTTATCTCTTTTCATTATCTTCCTGTTAGCTTACGATCTATTGATGGATTTGTATCTTTATTTTTTATATCCGAACAAGATTGCCGCAATCCTTGGCATAAAAATTATTTTTTCATTAATATATAATTCGCTTATTGCATCTATTTTTTTCTTTATATATAAAAAATGCCAAAGATTTACAAAATAAAAAATTCAAGCACCGATATAGAGCCTCACCAGGTTTTTTTGGATAAATTAGCCAGAAGCAAAGAGGAGGAGCTCGGCTTGTCTGCAAAAAAATTTGAGGTGCCTTTGAAAGAAAAAATATCTTATGTATTATTCGGTATTTTTTTTATTTTAGCTGTAATATTATTTTTGAAAGTTTGTTATTTTCAGATTTTCCAGGGGAAAAAATTATATACCCAGGCAGAAAACAATAAAGGCAGCGTCAATCTGATTACACCCGCAAGAGGCATAATTTACGATAAAAATATGACAAAACTTGTATTGAATTCTCCTGCTTATGATTTAATCTGCGACAGGGCGCGTTTTTCGATTTTTACAGATGAAATTTCAAAAGAAATCAAAGATATCGCTGACACTTTAAGTTTAAATCAGCAAGATATAATAGACAAAATCCAAAATACTGATTCGTCAGAGGTTTTAGTTGCAGATAATATAGACCATGAAAAACTTTTATTGCTGGAAACAAAAATAGATGACCTTCAAGGATGCAAAATCCAGCAAAATACTGCCAGAGACTATGTTTTAGGCCCGATTTTTTCTCAGGTTTTAGGATATACGGCCAGAATAAATAAAGATGAATATTCAAGTTCGACTGGATATGCAATTAACGATTATATTGGAAAAACCGGTTTGGAAAAATATTATGAAACATATTTAAGAGGCGAGTCTGGACAATCCCGCCCCGAAGGGGCGAGGCTCGCCTCGCCCGAGGGCGAGGCGGCAAAATCAGAAACTCTTGTGCAGCCAAAGCCGGGGGATAATTTAGTATTAAATATTGATGCTGATTTACAGACACAGGTTTATAACGCGCTTGAAAAAAGCATAAAAAATGTCGGAGCTAAAAAAGGGGCAGCTGTTGCCATGGATCCAAGAACCGGAGCTGTTTTGGCATTAGTTTCTTATCCTTCTTACGATGATAATTCATTTTCTAAAGGAATTTCCCAATCAGATTACGATAAAATAGCAAACGATCCGTCCCAACCCCTTTTTAACAGGGCAATAGCTGCAAAATATCCGACTGGTTCTACAATAAAACCATTTGAAGCATCAGCTGCCCTGCAGGAAAAATTGATTTCTCCAGACAAGATAATTAATGACCCAGGATATATTTTAGTCCATAGCCAATATGATCCTAATGTTGTCTATAAATATAGCGGAGTTACGCCTCATGGATTAGTTGATATGCGAAAAGCCATTGCCGTTTCATCGAACATTTATTTTTATACAGTCGGCGGGGGATATGGGGACCAGCAAGGGTTGGGTCCTACAAGAATTAAAAAATATCTTTCGCTTTTCGGCTGGAATGAAAAAACAGGCATTGATTTGCCCGGAGAATTTTCCGGATTTATCCCTGATCCAGCCTGGAAAAAAGCAACCAAAGGCCAGTCTTGGTTTGTCGGAGATACTTATAACCTTGCAATCGGCCAGTCTGATTTACAAACAACGCCTTTGCAGGTGGCAACAGCTTACTGCGCGATTGCAAACGGAGGGACTTTGTATAAACCGCAAATTATGAATAAAATTGTTTCAAGCGATTCATCAAAAACTATTCAGGAATTCCAGCCGCAAATTATAAGAAGCAATTTTATTGATTCTCAAAATTTGGAAATTGTCAGAGAAGGAATGAGAGATGGCGTAAACAAATCATATGGAATGTCCAAAATATTAAATGATTTGCCGATAGCAGTTGCAGCAAAAACCGGAACAGCTGAAATAGGCCGAGAAAATCATTTTAATGTGTGGTCGTCGGTTTTTGCGCCATATGATAATCCGCAGATTGTTATAGTAGTTACTGTAGAAAACGTGCAAGGTTTTGGAGCTGTAACTTTGCCTGTTGCGCATGATGTATTAAACTGGTACTTCTCAAGAAACCCCAAACCCCAAACCCCAAATCCCAAATAAAATCATTGACTCTTCACCATACTGGTTGTACGTTTTTAAAAAATAAATAAATTTATGTAATTTTTTATTTGCTCAATAAATAATACTTGCGGAATGGTGAAGAGTTGATATTTATAAATATCCAAGTATACTACAAATAGTAGTTTTACAATTGAATAAGGAAAGGAGTAGATGCCATGGAAGAATGCGACGTCAAGGAACATTGTTTCTGGTTCAAGAAATCAGGCAATGAGAAGTGCAAACTTTTTGTCTCAAGGGGGATGTGGGAAACTTGCCGCGCAAATGCGGCGATCAAAGACTTGTTGCTCAAGAAAAATGCCGCTGAGGCAAAGAAATAGACCTGATGCCCTGAGGCAATATAATTCCTTCCGGCCCGAAGTGGAAACACCCAGGGCTTTTTTATTTCTTGATTTATAATCCTTAACAATGTAAAATAAAAAAATACAATATAAACAGCAAGGTGTTCAGCGAAATTTCAGCCCCCAATGTATAAGATATATCAGGGCTAAAATTTCGAAGCCTGGGCTGTAGTGTAGAATTAAAATCAAATTTTAGAAGCCAAAAAATGAGATGATTTCAAGATGCGACGAGGAGGTTGTATCCTCTGGATACGCCGACGAAGTCGCAACGCAGAAGTCAGCCATTTTTTGGCTTTGCGAAGCACGGGCGAATTAGGTTAATCTTCTTCGTTGTTTCGGAGTGGACGATGCACAAAGGCATCGTGTCCACTCCTCGCGCCTCGAAGCTTAACCTAATTCGCTCCGCTAAAATGATTTTAATTCTGCACTACAACCCCACTGCTCGCCTCGCTCGCAGACCCGTGCCAACAATTGAAGAATTGAGAAAAACAAGAATAGAAAAATTAAAAAAGCTCCAAAACGCTGGGCTTTTGGCATATCCTGCAAAAACGAATAGGACCCACACAATTTCAGAAGCTTTGGAAAATTTTGGAAAATTATCCAAAGCTAAAAAAAGGATTGTTTTGGCTGGCAGGATAATGGCGCAAAGAGGGCATGGTGGCGCTACTTTTTTGGATATAAATGATGGCTCGTCCATCACTAACTTTGGGCAGAAAGAAAAAGAAAGGAGGTTGAGAAAAAAAGAAAATAGCCCAAAGTTAGTGATGGATAAAGGAAAAATTCAGGCAATAATAAAGCAAGACAAAGTGGGAGAGAAAGGGTACCAATTTTTTATGGATGTTTTTGACATTGCAGATTTTGTGGAAGTAAAAGGAATTTTATTTACAACTCAAAGGGGAGAGAAAACCATTGAAGTCCAAGATTATAAAATGCTTTCAAAGGCATTGTTGCCTTTGCCGGAAAAATGGCATGGAATTCAGGATGTTGAAGAGAAATTAAGAAAGAGATATTTGGATATTATTTTCAATCCTGAAATTAAAGAGATGATTGAAAAGAGAGCTGTATTCTTCGCTTCAATGAGGGAATTCTTGATTAAAAAAGGATTTTTAGAAGTTGAAACCCCTGTTTTAGAAACCATTCCCGGCGGAGCTGACGCAAGGCCGTTTATAACTCACCATAATGCTTTGGACATGGATGTCTTTTTGCGCATTTCCGGCGGTGAATTGTGGCAGAAAGAATTAATGGTTGCTGGTTTTGAAAAAACTTTTGAAATTGGAAGGATTTTTAGAAACGAAGGTATGGATTCAGAGCATTTGCAGGATTATACGCAAATGGAATTTTATTGGGCTTATGCAGATTATGAAGAAGGAATGAAGTTAGTTGAAGAAATGTATAAATATATTGCCAAGAAAACTTTTAGAACTTTAAAATTTAAGATGAAAAATTTTGAAATTGATTTAGGCAAGAAATGGGAAAAATATGATTACCAGTCAACAATAGCAAAATATACTGGAGTGAATATAGAAGAAGCAAGCTTGCCGGAAATTGAAAAAGTTTTGCAGAAGTTAAAAATTGATTATGATAGAAAAGGATTTAATATTACAAGGGCAATTGATAACTTATGGAAATATTGCCGGAAAAACATTTCTGGCCCCGGATTTTTAATAAATGTTCCGATTGTTATGGAACCATTAGCAAAAAGAATGCCTGCCCTGAGCCGTGCCGAAGGGGAAAAATCAAATAAGGTGCAGCGATTTCAGGTTATTTTAGCAGGTTCTGAAATGGGCAAAGGATATTCAGAATTAAATGATCCAATTGACCAGGCAGAAAGATTTAAAGAACAGCAAAAACTCCGCGAAAAAGGGGATGAGGAAGCGCAACGATATGATAAAGATTTTATTGAGGCATTAGAGCATGGAATGCCGCCAACATGCGGATTTGGAGTTTCAGAAAGATTATTTGCCTTTTTAATGGATAAGCCCGTCCGCGAATGTCAAATATTTCCATTAATGCGTCCAAAATAAAATATGGAACCAGGAGAAGCAAAAAATGAAGCAGAAAATCAGGATTCAGAAAAGGGTCAGCGTGGACCCGAAGAATCTCCACAAGTTGAAATAGGCACGGCGACTAATTTTGCCGAATTGTATGCTGTTATAGAACAAAAAGGTGAAATTGCCGAGGGTCAAAAAAGATATACTCCAACTGAATTAATATCTGAAATAGAATGGATTAGAAAAAATATTTTTGGTTGGTTAATGGATGATTATAATTTTGACAGGAAAAGGAAATACGATGATGAGGAATTAAAAATTTTAGTGAAAAAAGACCCTTCATTGCTTAATATTACAAGCGCAGAAGGATTAAGAGAAAAAGTGTCTGACTTATTGGCTGATGAAGTTATTAATAAATCAAATACTCATGGTGGAGTAGAAAAAGCTGCTCAAAAAGCTGCTGAAGAAGAATATATAAAATTAAAATTTAGGGAACAGGAGAAAAAGAGATCTGAAGCAAGAAAGTATCCAAGGACGTCTATATTAGATAAATATTATGAAATTTTAGGAGTTTCGCCAGATGCTTCTCTAGAAGAAATTCATGCTGCTTATATAAAGAAAGCAAAAGAGACACATCCAGACAAAAATCTTCAAGAGGGTCCAGAGGGCGAAAAATTTAAAAAAGTTAGAGATGCGTATTCTACTTTAAGGAAAATTAAAAAATAAAAATAATAAATACTATCGCGAAGCGACACATACTCATTAAAAATTTAAAATTAAAAATTCGTTTAATATGCTTGATATAAATTTTATTCGTGAAAATTCAAAAAAAGTAAAAGAGGCTTGCGAAAATAAGAATGTCAAAATTGATGTTGGCAGGGTTTTGGCGTTAGACAAGGGCAAGAGGGAATTGATCACGGAAATGGAAACTCTTAAAGCTGAGCAAAATAAAATTAGCAGAGGAGGAAAAGAAAACAATGTTTTAATAACTCAGGCAAAAGAAATAAAAGAAAAGATAAAATCTATGGAACCGGAATTGGAAAAAATTGAAATAGAGTTGAAAGATTTGCTTTTGCAGTTACCGAATATTCCTTTTGATGATGTGCCGGTTGGAAAAGACGATTCTGGAAATGTGGTGTTGAGGCATTCAGGGCATAAGCCTATTTTCTTGTTTTCTAAGCCCAAAGACTATATGGAATTAGGTGAGGCATTGGATTTAATTGATACAAAAAGAGCCGGAAAGGTTGCAGGTTCGCGTTTTGGATATATAAAAGGGCAGTTGGCTTTGCTTGAATTTGCATTGATAAATTTAGTGATGGATACAGTTAAAGGGGAAGGATTTATTCCGGTAATTCCGCCGGTAATGTTAAAAGACGAAATGGCGCGAGGCACAGGATATTTTGAAGCCGGCGACAGAAATGAAGCTTATTTCTTGCCGGATGACAATATGTATTTAGTTGGCACATCAGAACAATCGCTTGTGGCAATGCATGCTGACGAAATTTTAAATGAAAAAGATTTGCCGTTGCGTTATGCCGGATTTTCAACCTGTTTTAGAAGGGAAGCCGGCAGTTATGGAAAAGATACAAAAGGGATTTTAAGAGTGCATCAATTTGATAAATTAGAAATGGTTATATTTTCAAAACCTGAAGATTCAAAAAAAGAACACCAGCTTTTACTATCAATAGAAGAAAAATTAATGAAAGCATTGGGTTTGCCATATCAGGTAATAAATATCTGCACGGGCGACTTGGGAAGGCCGGCGGCTGCAAAATATGATATTGAATGCTGGCTGCCATCAGAAAATAAATATAGAGAAACTCATTCAACTTCAAACTGCACTGATTTTCAGGCCCGCAGGTTAAATATCCGTTACCGCGATAAGTCCGGAAAAGTTAGTTTTGTACATATTTTGAATGGGACCGCTTTTGCAATTGGAAGGATTTTGATAATGATTATGGAAAACTACCAGCAGAAAGACGGTTCAATAAAAGTTCCAAAAGCTTTGCAAAGGTACTGTGGATTCAAAGTAATTAAAAATTGACCTAATTATTCTAATTAACCTAATTGACCTAATCAAATGCAAAGGTCTAATTTCTAAATCCCAAAACGATTTTAGGCATTAGACATTAGAAATTGATATTTGATTAGAATAATTAGAATAATTAGAGCAATTAGAATAATTTGGAGATAATTATTAACGGCATTAAAACTAATTATCAAACATTCGGGGAAGGAAAACCTTTTTTAATTTTGCATGGCTGGGGATCTAATTCTGAAAGATGGGCGCCGATTGCAGAGGAAATTTCAAAAAAAGGATTTACCCTTCACCCATCGGAAAAAGATTATAAAACCTCTGATATTAATCCCTCGATGGGTGAAGGGTTTAAAGTCATAGTCCCTGATCTGCCCGGGTTCGGAATGAGCGGCAAACTAGAAAGGCCATGGACAGTCAATGATTATGTAAGATGGTTTGAAGAATTTACAAAAACTCTAAATATAGAGTGTTTTTATCTTTTAGGATATTCTTTCGGCGGAGCCTTAGCTACAAAAATAACAGTGAAATATCCACAAAGAGTCCAAAAATTATTTTTAGTTGCTGCCGCTGTAATAAGAAAAAAGACAACGCAAAAAAAATTCTCCGCCAAAATTTCTAAATTTATAAAATTATTCTATTTTCTTCCTTATTACAGTTTTTTCAGAAAGGCAGTCTATAAATTTATAATAAGAAAAAGTGATTATGTTTATACAGAAGGCATAATGAAGCAGACTTATTTAAATATTATTGCAGATGACGTTTCTTTCAATTTGCCGTTTATAAGAGTGCCTACAATTATCATTTGGGGAGACAAAGATCAATCTGTAACAATAGAAGATGCTTATTTGATAAAAGAAAAAGTAAAAAATTCAAAATTAATAGTAGTTTCAGGAGCTGACCATTTAATTCATAAACAGCTGCCGGAAATTTTAGCAGAAAAAGTTTTAGAAAACATTTAATTATGGATGTAATAGCCTGCGATAATAAAAACAAATGGGATGAGTTTATAATGAAAAATAGTGATATTTTTTTACAGTCATTTGAATGGGGCCAGCTTCAAGAGGATTCCGGCATAAAAATTTTTAGATTAATAGCAGAAGACAATAATGAAGTCTTGGCGCAGGCTCAGATTACAAAAGAATCGCTTTCATTTAAAAATTATTTTTACATTCCATATGGACCGATTTTTAAAAATGACATAAATGAGCAGCAGAAAAAATCTGGGCTTGAAATTTTATTTAAAAAAATTCAGAATTTAGCGGCAAAGGAAAACTGTGTTTTTTTAAGAATCGAGCCGGTTTCTCCGTTATTTGAAATAATCGGTTTTGCCGCGAAAAATTCTTTAAGGAGAATTCAGCCCCGAAAAACATTGGTTTTAAACCTTACAAAGTCAGAAGATGAGCTGTTTAAGGAGTTAAGCAGAACTGCTAAATACAATATAGGTTTGGCCAGAAGGCGCGGAGTTATAATAAAAGAACAAAATAAATATTCTTCGGATTTTTATAAATTATTGAAAAAAACAAAAAACAGGCAGGAATTTGGCATTTATTCAGAAGATCACTATCAAAAAATTTTTAAAATTAACGGTCAGCACATCAAAAGCGAATTATTTTTGGCTGAGTATAACGGAAAAATAATTAATTCAACTATTGTGCTCTTTTTTAATAATACTGCCTTTACCTTACATGCGGGTTCAGACTATGAATACAGGAAAATCAAAGGGTCTAATTTATTGGAGTGGGAAATTATTTTATCGGCTAAAAGGAAAGGATTTAAGAATCTGGATCTTTGGGGAATTGATGAAAAAAAATGGCCGAGTTTAACAGATTTCAAAAAAAGATTCGGAGGCAAAGAAATTGAATATCCAGCCGGAATTGATATAATTTTTCAAAAATTTTGGTATGGCATTTATAAACTTATTAAAACCATAAAATGATTTCATTATATATTTTCTATATTTTATTATTTTTGTGGATTATTCATGCGCTGCAAAGGATTTTTTTCTGCTTTTATTATTGGCAGCTGAAAGAATATCGTTTTGACAGGATCAAAGCAGATTCCAAAAGGTCTCTGAAGGTTTTGATTCCTAAAGCAAGTATTTTGATGCTGATTATTTTATTTTTTTTGGCAGCGCCTTCAGATGTTAATAGCCAATATTCATGGAACGATTTGGTCCTGGTTGCTTTTTACATACTGGGAATATATTCTATTATTTTATTGGTTAAAAAAAGATGGAAGATGCCGAAATTTACAAAAAAAATGCTGGTCTTGTTGGTTTTGTCAGCGATTGTTTTAATTTGTGCCGCAGTAGCATTTTTCAACCAATTCTTTTTATTTGTTGTTTTAACTGAAATAGCCATACCGTTTGCTACGTTTTTAATAGTGGAATTACTTCAAGCGCCTACTTTTTTAATAAAGGGAACAATATATAAAAAAGCCGAGAAAAAAATAAAAGAGCATAAAAA
>CAIXXY010000065.1 GCA_903923535.1 Candidatus Staskawiczbacteria bacterium
ATTAGGTAATAATTTAAAATATAAAAAAGGTCGAGGCCTTGCATAAGCGAGGCCGAGACACTGAGCCTTAAGGCGAAGTGCCGAATTGAAACAATAAAATTAAAAATAAAAATATAAAAAATATGTTTAATAAAAATAAAAAATTAGTTTATGCCCTATTGGCAGTTTTGGTGGTTGCAATAGCAGGAATCGCCATTGTCAAAGCAGTTCCAGCTTTAACTTCTTCTCTTGGATTAGCTGGTTTGACCTCTAATGGACTTTTGATTACTAATGCTGGAGTCAACAGCGTAAGAATCACGCCGGCGACTAATAATACTGAAGCAATATTAAATGTTACTAATGCTGCCAATACAATAAATTGGCTTAAAGTCGGTCCTTACGGTCAGATTATTATGAATGGCACAGGTAAAGTCGGCATCGGAACCACTACTCCTTCAGAAAAATTATCTGTTATTGGGAATTCATATATTAGTGGAACATCACGAGTTATAGGGGATTCATCCATTGGCGGAAAGTTAGATGTTGAAGGGATAGTAATAGTTGGGCGGAGAATGCCTTCCTCCGATATTGGTATTTTTGCCTGCGATGGAAATAGCGAGGGTGGGATTTATTATAATGCTGCTAACTTACATTTTTATGGTTGTGTAAATGTACTTAACACTAATAGTTATGTGTGGAAGCAATTAGATAATTAATTACTAAACTACAAACAGTCCAGACGCGTCTGGACTGTTCTTTTACTCACAAAGTTGACGGTCGTCAACTTTGTGAGTAAAAGATTGTTGCATTGTTTTATTTACAGGTTAGCACTCTCAATTGGAGAGTGCTATTGATATAATATCTAAAATATAATAGAATAAGAATATAAAATATAATAGTATCGATACAAATATACTAATTTACTAATAATACTAATTCGCTATTCGTATGATTAGTATTCATTCGTATATTGGCATCGATACAGCGAAGCAATGAATGGAGCAAATTTTACAAATAAAGCGCAGGATGCATTGATGCAGGCGCAACAGTTAGCTCAGGAAAAAGGACAATCACAAATTGACGCCTTGCATTTGTTGTATGTGTTGCTTACACAAGAGGGTTCAATTATAATTACAATTTTACAAAAACTCGGAGTTGATGCAGATTCTTTGAAAAAGAAAATTGAAACGCAGATCGCAAAAATTCCTCAGATTTCAACGCCTCAGGCATTTGGACAGTTTTATTTAACTCAAGATATGGCAAAAGTTTTGGATAGGGCAAGGCAGGAAGCAATAAAAATGAATGACGAATTTATCTCAGTAGAGCATTTGTTTTTAGCGCTGGTAGACACAAAATCAGGAGCCAAAGATGTTTTGGATAAAATTAATTTTTTGGGAGGCGAGGGAAACAATTTAAAAAATTCAAAACTTGATTATGAAGCTGTGATGAAAGTTTTGTCGCAGATAAGGGGCGGGCAGAGAATTACTGATCCAGAGCCTGAATCAAAATATCAAGTAATTGAAAAATATACAAGAAACTTAACAGATTTGGCTTCAGCTGGAAAAATTGACCCGATAGTCGGCAGGGATAATGAAATCAGAAGATTGATGCAGATAATTTCCAGAAGGACCAAAAATAATCCTGTATTGATTGGGGAAGCCGGCGTTGGAAAGACAGCTATTGTTGAAGGTTTTGCCCAAAGAATTGCAAGGGGAAATGTGCCTGATTTTTTGAAAAACAAAGAAGTTATTTCTTTGGATTTGGGATCTATAATTGCAGGCACAAAATACAGGGGAGAATTTGAAACAAGAATCAAGGCATTATTAAAAGAGCTTTCAAGATCTGCAGGAAAATATATTTTGTTTATTGACGAATTGCACACCTTGGTTGGAGCTGGAGCTGCAGAAGGCGCAATTGACGCTTCAAATCTTTTAAAGCCTGCATTGGCCCGTGGAGAATTAAGGGCGATTGGAGCTACAACTACAAGGGAATATCAAAAATATATTGAAAAAGATGCGGCGCTTGAAAGAAGATTTCAGCCGATTTATGTGCAAGAACCGAACGCAGAAGACGCTATTGCAATGTTGCGAGGCATTAAAGAAAAATATGAAGTTCATCATGGAGTAAAAATAAAAGATTCTGCAATAAAAGCAGCTGTGGATCTGGCTTCAAGATATATTGCTGACAGATTTTTGCCAGACAAAGCAGTTGATTTGATGGATGAGGCCGCCAGCGCTTTAAGATTGGAAATTGAATCTGACCCGCAGGAATTGGAAACTTTTGACGAGGCAATAATGAAATTAGAAATTGAAAAACAGGCGTTGCGACCCAGAGGGTGCCCCGAAAAAGGTTCTGAAAGAAGATTAAAAGTGATTGCCAGGGAATTAGCTGATTTGAATGAAAAAGCAAAAGCATTAAGATTAAAATGGGGAACCGAAAAAGAATTGATAAATAAAATAAAAGATATTAGGGAAAAAATAGATAATCTTTCTTATCAAACAGAAATTGCCCAAAGAGAAGCTGACTTAGAAAAAGTTGCAGAAATAAAATATGGAAAAATTCCTGAATTATTGAAAGAATCATCGGCAATTGAGCAAAAATTGATAAAAATACAGAAAGAGCACAGGTTTTTGAAAGAAGAGGTTACAGAAGAGGAAGTTGCCAAAGTTGTTTCAAGGTGGACTGGAATTCCGGTTATGCGTTTGATTACAGAAGAGGCAAAAAAATTAGAAACAATGGAAGATACCCTAAACAGAAGGGTTATCGGCCAGCATGAGGCAATTTCAGCGATATCAAGAGCTATCAGAAGGGCAAGGGCAGGAATTTCAGAAGAAAACAAACCATTGGGTTCATTTCTATTTTTAGGGCCTACGGGCGTGGGCAAAACAGAGACTGCAAGAGCTTTGGCAGAATTTTTGTTTGACGATGAAAAAGCGCTGATAAGATTGGATATGTCAGAATATATGGAGCGCCACACAGTTTCAAAAATTATCGGCTCGCCTCCGGGTTATGTTGGTTATGAGGAAGCAGGCCAGCTTACAGAAAAAGTAAGGAGAAGGCCTTATTCTGTTTTATTGCTGGACGAAGTTGAGAAAGCGCATCCTGATGTTTTTAATATTTTACTGCAGATTTTTGAAGACGGCAGATTAACTGATTCTAAAGGCAGAATGGTTTCCTTCAAAAATACAATTATCATAATGACTTCTAATCTTGGTTCTGATTATATAAATAAAATGTCGTCAATCGGATTTAACACCAAAGAGGAATTGGTGCAAAGAGAATCAATGAAAGAAAAAATAATGGATTCGCTGAAAGAAGCATTCAGGCCGGAATTTTTAAACAGAATTGATGAAATTGTAATATTTAATTATTTGCAAAAAGAGCAGATTAAAAGAATTGTTGATTTGGAATTGGCAAAAGTTGAAAAACGCCTTGCAACCAAAGAAATAAAAATTGAAATTTCTGAAAAGGCAAAAGAGCTTTTGGTAAAGGAAGGTTTTGATCCCAACTTGGGAGCGCGTCCGTTGAAAAGAGTTATTCAGCGCTTGATTTTAGACCCATTGTCAATAAAAATTGTTACCAGCGAGATTGCAGAAGGAAGCAGGATTTTAATTGACGCTGAAGAAGATAAAATTGTTTTTGAAACGCCAAAGATGATGCCGAGAATGGTTGATAGGTCAAAGTTGGCAAAATCAAGAAAATAAAACATAAAAATCGCCTTTAAGGCGATTTTTTGCTTGCCCTGAGTTTATCGAAGGGGTAGAATTAAATAATGTTAAAAGAAAACCCTCCTTCGCCGAAGGCTTCGGAAAGGCACAGTAAAATTTTTTTGGCAATAATAATTGGGGCCTTTATAATCGGCGGGTGCGTTTACTTTGGATTGAAAAGTAGCGTCCAGACAGAAAAAGAAAACATTGCGGTCTCCGACATCGCAAAAACTCCGAGTGTGGTTCCAGATATCTCAAAAATTACAGGTCTCGGAGACCTGCAAAATACTGCCACTGCTTCGTGTGGGGCAGATGACAGTACAATTGTCACAAAAGTAATTGACGGTGACACGGTTGTTGTTGAAGGGGGCTGGCATATTCGGCTTTTGGGAATGGATGCTGACGAAAAAGGCTATCCTTGCTATGATTCTGCAAAAACCCGTCTTGAAAATTTAGTTTTATCCAAACAGGTTGTTTTAGAAAAAGACATAAGCGATGTTGACCAGTACAACAGATGTCTGCGATACATATTCATAAATAATACAAATGTTGATGTTCAGCTTGTAAAAGAAGGCTTGGCAGTGGCAAGATTTTATGAGCCGGATGTAAAATACAAAGCAGAAATTACCTCAGCTGAAAAACAGGCAGAAGAAGGCAAAATCGGCTGTAAATGGCAAGGCTTGTAAGGCATTGACTTCAATTTCTGTAAAGTTATATAATTATCTAACTACTGCAACTTAATGCTTCAAAAAAGCCAAATTTTTTCATATGAATAATAATATTTTTTTGAAAGGTTTTATATCATTAATTAAAGTTATTGCGCTTTGCGCGGTTACCTATCTGACTTTGCTGTTATTTTATGCGCAAGACAAAACCCAATTGGGAATTGATATTTTTGTTTTGATTTTTATATCTTTGCCGACTATTTTTATAATATTTTTCAAAAAAGATTTTTTGGCAAAACACACGAAATTTGCAATACCCTGGAAAATTTACTCTGTTTTTTATGTAATTTTTATTATTCTATATATCGGTCTTTGGATTTTTGGAAATTGGCACATAAATTACCTTAAAGAAACTCAAAAAACAATAGATTTTATAAATTCCAAAAAAATTACATTAGATGATGTTATGGGTAAGAATCTTCCTCCTGCTCCTGATCAAAAATTAAACGACTCAACAATTGCAGGCATTGATGCCAATAATAATTATATTAGAGACGATGTGGAGCTGGCAATTTTCAAAGAATATCCAAATTCAGCAAGAATCCGCTCTGCCGAACTTCAATATGCCCAGGCCTTACAATTAGAATTAACCCAAGTTTCCAATTCAGAAACATTGATCGCAACAATAAAAAAAGAAAATTCTGCATATGGATGTCTTAGTGATTCAGATTTAAGTTCACCTTTGTCTGTTATTGATGCAAAAGTAAAGGAAATGACTGATATTATTTTAAATACAAGTCTAAGGACTAAAGAACAATCAGATAATTATAAAAAATATATGACTTCTTATTCATTGCCAACTGGTCCCAGTTGTGATTTAAATATCTCATCATTACCAAATTAATATGAAGATTTTTGTTTTTTCATTATTAATAATTTCATTGCTTATAGCGCCGATTTTTGTTTATGCAGATTGCAGTAAAACTGGAACTACGGTTATTTTTGTTAATGGAATGTTTACTTTTAGTCAAAGTGATGCAGAGAGTAATGTTACAAAATTATGGACAGAATATAATCGTCGTGGAAAAAATAGTGATATAGTTTTTACTTTAGGTTATAATCCTTCGCATATTGGCGGGATAGGAGATATGGTTAATGCAGTTACGCAGGCGTATGGATTAGATACTATGGATTATGATTTGACGAATATTTTATTAAAAGCCCATACTGATGTAAAAACCCAAAAAATTATGCTTGTCGGACATTCTCAGGGAACTTTTTACACAAATACAGCTTATAATTATCTGATAAAATATGGAGGAGTGGATAAGAATTCTATTGCTGTTTATAATGTTGGAACTCCTGCTGATAATGTGGCTGGTGGTGGAAAATATTTAACTTCAAGCACTGACAAAGTTATAGTTGGAGTTGTCAAAGATTTGACTACTGCAGGTTTTGCCAGAAAACCATTGCCGGCAAACATTGATTTGAAACTTTCATCAGCAGAAGAGGCAAATCACCTTGGCGGGCATTCTTTCAGTGATGTTTATTTGGCAGAAGCTCCAGACAGGATAATTTCTGATATGGACGCAGAATTAAATAATTTATCTGCATCCGGCGACAAAAGCGAATGTTTTATTGCGCCAAAACCAGGAGTTGCTTATTGGATTGCAGGCAAGGGATATGCTTTTGCAGACGGCGTTGTCAGCAATTCCGATGCTTTTGTGACTTCGCCTACTCCAAATCAATTATCAAGCCTTGCCAATTCTTTATTTAATGGAATATATAATTTTGGAGCGGGAGTTGTCTCTGGCGCAACGCAGATATTAAGCCAAAATAATTTTTTTGGGGCATCGTTGTCTTCGCCTTTAACCCAAAATAATAATCAGAATTCATCAAATAATTCTAATCCTGCTTCTACTTCTATTTCTACTTTAAACCCGGCAGAAAGCGCGCAGGACCAATTAGATAGCACCCAGGAAAGTTTAGACCTTTCAAATCCGCAAACGCAGGCGCAGACGGCTTCTTCTCAACAAACTCAAAATAATGCAAAAGAAACTATCGCAACAGTTTATCCAAAAATTTTAATAAATGAAGTTCAGACTGCGGGCTCTGTAAATGCAAAAAATGAGTTTGTGGAATTATATAATCTAAACACCGCAGATGTTGCTTTAGACGGCTGGTCTTTGAAAAAAAGAGGAAGCACAGGACAAGGATATGACACTTATGTAAGCAAGAATGCCATGAATGGCACAACAATTCCAGCCAAAGGATATTATCTTCTTGCCAGAAAAAATTCTGATTTTGAATCACTAGCCAATGTTGTAATCACGGTCGGCCAGCCTCTTCGAGACGATAATACTTTAGTTTTAGAAAATCCGAATGGAGATACATCTGACAAAGTCGGCTGGGGCGCAGCTCAGGATTATGAAACCAAGCCCACGATAAATCCGCCCGTTGACAGAAGTATTATCAGAATATGGGACAGCATAAATAAAACCAGCCAGGATACAGATAATAATTATGTGGATTTTGGAATGGCGGTTAGTGTCACGCCCAAAATACAAAATTCGGCTGTTGCGACTCCTTATTTTAATCTGGCGGTTTGTTATTTAGGGGCTGCAGGCAGCCAGACCACGCAAGCGAAATATGGTTATCTGGCAAGCAATTTAAATCCCGGAAATGTGACAAGAAATACTGTGACAAACGGGGGAATTGTTCCCCAGAATGTTCCTGTTGGATCTAATACTGTAAGGGTTTGGTCAAGCAATGCCTACCAGATGAACGCCAATAATTTTGTCTGGACTGTTTCAATTGACGGAACAACAAAAACATCCACGATAGATACTTTAAACGGCCATGCTCCCAGTTTTTATGATACCATGAGATGTCCGGATATTTGCGGAGATGGCAGCTGCGGTGGGAATGAAACATGCAGTACTTGCTCTGCTGATTGCGGAAGTTGCGGCGGAGGAGGCGGCAGTGTAACGCTTAGCATTACAACTTATACAATAAGCAATCCGATTATTTCTCCGAATGGCGATGGCGTAAAAGATACAACCAGCATTGATTTGGCATTTTCAGAAAATGTGGATTATAGTATTTCTATTGTATCTGGCGCAACTATAATTAAAAATTGGTCTGGAAACGCGACTAATCCAGATGCAAAAATTTGGGATGGGAAAAATGCTTCAGGCGCAGTCGTGCCGGACGGAATTTATACAATTAAAATTGTAATTACAGATTCCGCTAAAAATTCAATTACCGATACAAGCAAAACAATTACTGTTGACAATTCTGGCTCTCCGCCATCTCAAACAGACACAACGCCGCCGGTAATAACCTTAATCGACAAATCCGAAATTACAATCAATAAAGGCGATGCTTATGCTGATGCAGGAGCTACAGCTTCAGATGATACAGACGGAGATATTACTTTAAAAATAGCAATTATAAATCCGGTTGATAAAAACACAATAGGAGACTATACAATTACTTACAATGTTTCTGACACGGCAGGAAATCATGCTGTCCAAGTTACAAGATTAGTGCACGTGGTCGCTCCTCCGCCAAAGATTTTAATTACTGAAGTTCAAGTAGCAGGGCAAACTGCAAATGACGAATTTATTGAATTATATAATCCAAATAATGTTGACATAGATCTTTCAGGATTTGCTTTAAAAAAGAAAACTTCAAGCGGGACAGAAAGCAATTTAGTAAGTTCTGCAGGTTTTTCAGGAACGATTCCAGCCAATAGATATTTTCTGATAGTTCCTCAATCTGGCTATATGGGCGCAGCAACTCCAGACTTGCATTATTCTGGCGCCAGTTATTCTATAACGCCGAATAATACAGTTTTGCTTTACAATAACAATGGAATTTTATTAGACAAAGTCGGATTTGGCACGGCTTCGGATTTCGAAACCGCTAGCGATTCTGAAACAGCGCCAGCTCCCGAACCGTCGGCAAATCAAAGCATTCAGAGAATATGGGATTTAACTGCAAATCAGCCTCAGGATACAGATGATAACTCAGCTGATTTCCATGTTTTTTCAGCAACAACTCCAAAATCAGCTTCACCGCAGTATTGCTCTTCCCTTTATGATAATTTTACATTTGCGCAGAATACCACATTAAAAAAATCATGCGTTTATGTATTCAAAGGCAATGTAAGCGTTTCACAAGGAATAACCTTAACCCTTGAACCTGGCGTTATAATAAAATTTTATGATAAAAACTCAAATTTGGCTGTTAATGGAACTTTGAAAGCAGGCAATGATACAGATACAGAAAAAATTATTTTTACTTCCTATAAAGACGATGTATACGGCGGAGACACTAATGGCGATGGAAGCTCTTCGCCGAATATGGGCGATTGGCAGGCAATTAATTTTACTTCAACCAGTCTGAATTCTGAATTGCATTATGCTGTAGTCCAATATGGAGGCTATTCTTCAACGCCTTCATCAGGATTTGCCATAAAAGCTGACAATTCACCAATTTCAATTAAAAATTCTATCATTCAGAATAATATTAACAGGGGATTATATCTGATAAATTCTACTGCAACAATTGATTCTGACCAATTTTTAGGCCAAAACGATTCTTCTGACCCGTCTTTCAAGGATAGCGCAATAGATGTTTTTGGCGGCTCAGGCCAGATTACAAATAATTATTTTAAAGATAATATCTATGGCATTTCACTAAGCGACTGGAATCTTTTTAGAGCTGATTTTGATGTGCAAAATAATAATTTTGAAATCACCGATGATCCTCCTGCATATGAATGGCCTGTGGCATTGAACACTTTTTACGGTCCTTCTTTTTCTGGAAATCAAATTTTAAATAACAATAAAAAACCTGGAAGTTTTGCCGCCATTTTAGTTAATGCTGATATGGAAAATGGGAAAGATGCTATTCTAAATCCTGATATGCCGTATCTTTTTGACAAAACATTAGAAATTCCCGAAGGAACAACTTTAACTTTAAATCCCGGAGTCATAATAGATTTTCAGAGCAATAATGCGGGTGGAATGAATATTGACGGAACTTTAAAGACAATTGGGAATGGCAGTCCAATTATTTTCAGAGGGTATTATTATGATCAAGGAGCAAAGCCGGGAAATTGGGATGGTTTATTTTTTTCAGAAAAAAGCAAAGATTCTGATTTGGAAAATATAGATATAAGTTTAGGTGGATCACAGCCTCCATTTGGCTTTGGGGCAGCAATTAAAGTTGACCAATCTTCTATTTCGTTGAATGGTTCAAAAGTTCACGATAACGCCAATTATGGAGTGTGGCTTCAAAACTCTTCATCAATAATTGACAATACGCAATTTTCCGGTCATCATTATCCTCAGCTGGGCGGCCCGCCGAAAGCGGCAGCAGTTTTTATAGAAGGCGGAAGCCCTGAAGTAGGAAATTCTGTTTTTTCTGATAATGACAATAATATTCTGCAGAGCGATACTATTCCTTCAACGCCGAATCTGCATGATAATACTTTTCAATAATTTTTTGCAAAAATGGATTTAAGCAATCTGGAGAAAGTTTTGGAAAATGAGCCGAAATACCGCTTAAATCAAGCAAATGAGGCGGTTTTTAAAAATTTTATCTCTGATTGGTCAGAGGCGACTTTTTTTTCCAAAGATTTAAGAGACAAGCTAAATAAAGAATGCCCATTGGAAATTAAGGCAGATGTTTTGGTTTCAAAAAAAGAAGATAGCATAAAAGCCAGAATAAAACTGAAAGACGGCTTGATGATAGAAACCGTTTTAATGCGCCATTCATCCCCCACTAAATCTGGTCAACAAATAGCAAACCCACAATCAAATTTAAAATTAGTGGGGGATAAAGATGGCAGAAATACTGTTTGCGTTTCTTCGCAGGTTGGCTGTCCATTAGGATGCTTGTTTTGCGCCACAGGTAAAATGGGTTTCAAAAGAAATCTATCAGCAGATGAAATTATAGAACAAGTAATATTTTTTTCACGGTTGCTGAAAATTGAGGGGTCTTCGGTCACTAATGTTACTTTTATGGGAATGGGCGAGCCGTTTTTAAATTATGACAATGTCATAAAAGCTGTAAAAATTTTTAACGACCCAAAATATTTTAATATCGGGGTAAGGTCTATTTCCATTTCAACTGCCGGCATTATTGAAGGAATAAAAAAACTTTCAGAAGAAAGCTTGCATGTCAATTTAGCAATCTCTCTGCATGCCCCAAATGATAAATTAAGAAAGGAATTAATGCCAATAGATAAAAAATATCCCTTAGAAGAAGTTTTAAAAGCAGTTGATGAATATATTGAAAAGACAAAAAGAAAAGTGATGTTTGAATATGTTTTAATAAAAGGAGTGAATGACTCTGATGAGTGCGCAAAACAATTATCAAAACTGATGAAAAAACCGCTATATTTTGTAAATCTAATTTTATATAACAAGACTGGGTCATTTGAGCCGTCTGAAACCAAAAGAGTGGAAAAATTTAAAGCAATATTGGAAAAATTAAAAATACGATATACTCAAAGATATAGGTTTGGCGATGACATAAACGCTGCATGTGGTCAATTTATAATCTCAAAGTAGTTAAAAAATTGCTATGTCGGACGTAGCAATTTTTGTTATGCACAGGTGAAGTCTTTGCATAATTATGATATAATTACGAAACGCTTTTTGACATTAGACGTATTTTTTGATAGTTTTAATAATTCACAAATGAATGAGAATTTTATAAAACTTACAAATATAGTCTATAAAGTTTTGGAATTTTTTCCAGAATCAGATCCATTAAAAAACAGGGCAAAAGATAAAGCCTTGGCAATAATGGAGCATTTGATTTTAATTAATGAAACCAGCGGTTGGGCGTCTTTTCAGAAAGAAAAAATCAAAGTCCAGCTTTTAGAAGATATAGATATGCTTTTGGGTTATCTTTGGATAGGAAAATCGCAAGGCTGGCTGAATTCGGCCAATTGTCTGATAATAGGCAATGAATATGAAAAAATAAAAAAAGAAATTACGCCAATAATTGAACCAATAACAGAATTTACTCAAAAATTGCCTTTATCCCCCACTAACTTTGAGATTAAAAAGGAAGTGGCGGCAAAAGGAGAAAATAGTCCAAAGTTAGTGGGGGATGAACAGGAAAGTACAAAAACAGAGCCAAAAGAACATCTTGATTCTGTATCAAATAATTCGGAATCAAAAATTATAATATCAGACAGACAAAACCCGCCTTCATATGAAATTACGGCGAGGCAAGGAAAGATTCTTGAATTTTTAAACAATAATGAAAAAGCGCAGGTTATGGATTTGCAGACAGTATTGCCTGATATCACAAAAAGAACCATAAGGAGAGATTTAGACGAACTATTAGAAGCAGGCAAGATAATAAGATTAGGGGACTTTAATCAGATTTTTTACAAAATATTATAAGCTTACGGACGTCGGACGTCCGTAAGCTTATGTGAGGTTATGATAGGACAAGATAGGACAAGTAGGTTATAGATAGGACATTTATTAAAAAATGCTATGTCCTAACAAAAATCGTTGACTTTTAAGACATTTTACTATATTATACAGATGGACAATATAAACGAACAATTTAGCCTAATTTACGACCAATATATCGATAAGATATATAGGTTTGTTTATTTGAAGGTAAACTCCCAGGAGATAGCTGAGGATATTACATCCAAAGTGTTTTTGAAAGGATTTGAGGCATATAAAAACCAATATCAAACACCTAACACCCAACACCCAATTCAGAATCCAGGTGCCTTTTTATACCAAATAGCTAGGAACGCGGTTGTAGACCACTATAGAGAGAAAGGTAGGACACCAGTGGTATCAGCTGATGCCAGTCCGGAAATAGCCGACCCTGGGGAAAGTGCCCAAGAAAAGGCGATTTTAAGCGCTGATATTAATACGATTAAAAAATCCATAAAAAAGCTTAAACAAGAGCATCAGGATATAATAATTTGGCACTATTTGGAAGATATGCCGATTGCCAGCATAGGCAAATTATTGGATAAGCCAGCAGGCACGGTGCGGGTGATGCTACACAGGGGATTAAAAGAACTCAAAGGCCTCATAAATGAGTCTTAATGCCTAATTAACCTAATTATTCTAATTGACCTAATCAAATACCAATGTCTAAATCAAAATTTCTAACACGTTTTAGGCATTAGAAATTGGAAATTAATATTTGATTAGAATAATTAGAGCAATTAGAATAATTTTTGTAATAAATTACAGGGCTCAAGCGTCATACTTATACAGAACCTAAATAAAGGCATATCCCTCGCCCTGCTGGGCTCGGGATGAATCACTTACTTCGTATGATTCAAATAACTCAGAAACAATTAATAGAACAGCTAAAAACACTCAAAGAAATTGAGCCCAGAAAAGAATGGGCTCTTTTGCTTAAATCTCAGATTTTGGCAGAACAAAAGGCAATACCAGTTTCAGTAAAAATAAAAAAAACAATACCAGTCCCATTTCCAGAAAAAAAAGCAAAATCAATCGGAATTATGGATATTCTTTCATCTGTTTTTTTTCAGAGAAAATTGGCTTATGCTTTTACAGTTGTTCTTTTCTTGATTGTCGGAGTTTTTGGTTTTGCCATTAATACTGTGCCGGGCGATTTGTTATTCCCAGTAAAAAAAATAACTGAACAATCTCAGGCAGCTTTAACGGGGCAGACATCATTAAAACAGGAAGTTGCAACTTTGAACAGCAGGATAAATGATTTGGCCCAAGTTGCCAAAGACGGCCGAACAGACAATATTCCTTCAGCAATAAGCGAAATTAATACAAAGGCATCAGAATTAGCAAAAAATTTAAAAAGCAATTTAGTTAATGATCCCCAGACAATAAAGGAAATTGCAAATAGCTTGAAAACATTAGCTGACGTGCCGGGAACTGATTTAACAGCAAACCCAGATGTAAAAGATTTATATCAGGCAGTTGTGCAGAGCCAGATTGCTGATTTAGAGAAAACAACGCTTACTGATGAGCAAAAGAATGCATTAGCGCAGGCAGAAGATTTATATGACCAGGGAAAATACGCAGATGCGTTAGAAGCAATATTATTGATTAATAAATAGAACAATTTGACATGGCAAAGAATACGTAATCTTTGTCATTTATAATTTATCAATGGATGAGTCGCTAATTCGTTGTTAGTACGTAAAACAATGAGTTAATAAGGTCGACCGACGAGAAATTAATCCCTCACTAACTTTGCTCTTATGCATGTCTTATATGTAATCCAGAGCAAAAAAGATTTCACATTTTATATCGGTATTACTCCAAATATGCAAAATAGATTAGACATGCATAATCGGGGTAAAGTTTTTTCAACTAAACGTAAAGTTCCTTGGGAGTTGGTATATTGCGAAATATACAAGTCAAAGACAGACGCCGCAGACAGAGAACAAAAGTTGAAAAATCATGGTACAGCTTGGTATAAATTAAAAACGAGAATTAAAAATAGTATCTTGGTTAGAGAGCAAAGTTAGTGAGGGATAAAATAATATAAATTTAGAATTATTTCGGTAGAATAGCCCTTGTGGCTACTTTGCCTAAGGGCAAAAAAATTCAACCGATATAATAAACTTAAAAATAAAATGAATATAAAAAGAACAATTATAACAACCATCGTCGCTTTGGCCTTGGTTGCAGTAGTTGCTCCTGCAGTAACTCAAGCAGATCAGCTTTCAGATCTAATGGCTTTGGTCACTTCATTGCAAGCGCAAATAGCGCAATTGCAAGGAGGCGCGCCAGCAGTAGGAACTGGAGCATGCGCTGGAGTTAACTTTCAACGCACTTTAGTGGTTGGCTCAACAGGATCAGATGTAAAATGTTTACAGACGATCTTGAACCAGTCAGCAACAACTCAAGTTTCAGCAACAGGAGCAGGCTCACCTGGTTTAGAAACAACCTACTTTGGTCCAAAAACCTTAGTAGCTGTTAGAAAATACCAGGTAGCACAAGGATTCACACCTGCAAATCAGGTTGGTCCTATGACAAGAGCTGCATTAAACGCAGCTATTGGTGGCGTACCTGGAACACCAGGAACACCCGCACAAACAGGTCCAATTTCAGCAATGAAAGCCGCTGATTCACCAGCTTCAGGTGCATTAGTAAATAATCAAGCAGGTGCTGATTTATTACACATTAACTTAACAGGTACCGGCACAGTTTCATCAATGACATTACAACGATCCGGTATTTCAACTCAAAACACACTTTCAGCTGTTTACTTATATGATGGAAACACCCGCATTACAGGCGGATACAGCTTCAATACCAGCGGTCAGTTGGTTATGAACAATTTGAACCTTGCTATAAGCGGTTCAAAAGTAATTTCAGTAAGGGCTGATGTATATTCGACAGCAACTACTGATTCCTCAAGCGTTGCAGTTGCATTAGTAGGCTTAACAGCCAATGGAGTGGCAACAACAGCAAACGTAGCAGGAAATATGATGACTGTTGTCAATGGAGATTTAGCACGTGCTGATTTCCCAACCGGCAATAGTACAAGCCCAGGAGATACTTCAATTAATGCTGGAACAGTAAACCAAACATTGTGGTCAAGAAGTATTGGTATTACTCCACGCGCTATCCAGTTTTATGGCTTGACAGTTAAGATGATTGGTTCAGCCCCATCAAATAGTCTTGCGAATGTAGGATTGTATATAGATGGAATTTTAGCTGGAACTGCTACTATTAATGCAAACAATCAGTTTGTATTCAGCAGCGCCAACCCAGTCACACTTACTACAGGATCACATTTTATAGAAGTTCGTGGCGATGTAATTGGAGGAGCTGACAGAAGCTTATACCTTTCTTTGGAACAAGGATCTGATGTCATCATCAAGGATTCACAATTAGGTGTATATGTATCAGCTACTACAAACACTGGTTCAACAGCTACAAATCTTATTGGTGGTACTGTAGCAATCCAGAATGGTACCCTTACAGTTAACCAAGATACTTCATTTAACACCACCACAACAGTTGTCGGCGGTGCTTCAAATGTACAGATGGCAGCATTTAAATTCACTGCTTATGGTGAAGATGTAAAAGTGACAAGTTTGTCATTCTTATCAACCATCACAGGCGGACCAGGCGGTAGCAACACGATGACCAACGTTGGATTGTATGTAAATGGCGGTCAAGTTGGTTCAAATTACACAGCTACAAGCGGTTCAAATGTCAGTTTTGCAAACCTCGGTTCAAGCTTGCTAGTTCCTGTTGGAACCCCAGTAATAGTTGCAATCAAGGGTGATGTTATTGCATCAACAGGCGCACCTTTTACAACTGGTACTGTTAAGTTCGATCTTAATGCTGGTACAAGTAATGTACAGGGCATGTCTTCGAGCAAGATTACATCATCAGGCTCACGAGGAGGACAGAGCCTTGCAATATCTTCAACCAACGTTACTTTCGCTGCTACTACAGGATTTGCCGCTGCAGCACCAGCTCCAAATGCTTCAGGTGTAAAGCTCGGTTCATTCACTTTCCAGACAGGTTCTGCTGAAGGTGCTACTATCAACAACGTTGCAGTAACACTTTCAGGCAACATGGTATCAGGCAACCAGCTTACCAACCTTACACTTAAGAATGGTACAACAGTAGTTAGCACACCAATTGGTACTCCAATCGTAGGTGTAAATAACTACTCAGTGAACATTCCAGTCGCATTAGGTGCATCAACAACACTTGATGTTTATGGAGATGTTGGAAGCGCTGCTAGTACTTTGATCGTTACTCCTTCCATGCTGGTCACATACCGTGGAGCTATATCAAATATCTCAAGCACTACAAATTCAGGCACACCTACAGCTGGTGTAGCTACTACTTGTACTGTTCCTTCAATAATAGCCGGCGGAGTAACATCCGTTCCTGGCTCATCATTGGCAGCTCAGTATGTAACTGGAAATGCCGGAACACTTCTTGATATTGTTACATTCAATGTCAAGACAAACAACAATGTAGGAGGAGCTATTCTTAAGGATTTGACATTCACAACCACAGATTCAATTGCATCTGTAACAGTCAACGGCCTTACAGCTTCAGCAGTCGGTGGAACAGCAATTGTACGTAATATAAACATATCTGTTCCTTCTGACAATTCTGGTGTAAATATTCCTGTTAAAACATCATTGGTTTGTATCGGATCAGGATGTTCTGGAATATCAAACGAAAATGTAGTATTGTCACTTACTACAGTTACATATGATGATGGTACAGGTATACAGACAATTTCTCCAACAGCTTCATCTTCTACACTTAAGTTAGTCTCTACGGTACCAACTGTTGCTTTGACAGGTAGTTCTACAACTGGTTTACAAATTGGAAACCAGAAAATTGGCACCTTCACTGTTGCAGCAGGTCCTACAGGCGATATTAAATTGGAGAATATTCCAGTCATAACTGGAGTATCAGGCACAGTAACAATAACAGCTGGTACAGTGGAACTTCGCGATCAAAACGGAAGTGTTCTATCTGATGCCCCAAGCGCGGTTAATGATGGTACTCAAACCTTTACATTCTCAACGCCTCATACAATCGCTAGGGCAACTTCCCAGACATTTACTGTATACGCTACAGTAGGTGGATCACTTGGATCAGCAGGTACAAGCAATGTATCATTTAGCCTTGGAGCTAAAGGTACATTCACTTGGACAGATGTTACTGGATCTAGATCAGGTTTGACAGGTACAAATATCTACACTTACTCTACAGATTCACAAACAAAATCTAACTAAGACTTTGTTTGTATAATCGGCATCCTATCTTGTGAATGGGAAAGTCGATAAAACAAAAAAGCCCCGACTTCGGTCGCGGGCTTTTTTGTTTGTTAATTTTCTCTCTACCCTTTTTTCTCTGCTCTCCTTTTCTCTCCGCCTTTTCTTTTAGCCCTTTTTTTGGCCTTTTTTCTCCGCCCTCCGCTTCGCTCCGGGCGGTAAAACGAGTTTCCA
>CAIXXY010000066.1 GCA_903923535.1 Candidatus Staskawiczbacteria bacterium
CCGATTTTTTTAAACTGATTTCCCAAAACAAATGGCAGATAATTTTTGCTTGATGCGTACATGCTCCAAATGCCTGATTCGGGAATCAATCCAACATCTACAACATACTCCCCGTCAGAAGTGCCTACTCCCCAACCCGGATTGTAAAAATCGTTAAAAACAAAACCTTCATGAGACATTTTATACAAAGTTGGAGTCAAATCGGGCCTTATGGCATAAGGCGAAAAAGATTCTGCTACAATAAAAATCAAATTGTTCCCTTTAAACATTCCTGTATAATCATTTTTATTTGTTGGCGGAAGAGAAGAAAAATATTTATCTAACGCCAAGATATTGGAATCTTTTTCATTGGCCATCAAACTTTGAAAATCTATATCCATAGTATTATAACTTGGGGATGGAGAGGTCGGCATATCGGAAGGAGTCGGCATATTGGAATCACTTGTCGAAGCTGTGGCGATATTGTCGGAGTCCGCCCCTTTAAAGCCGAAAAGACCTCTTTCAATGTCTAGAATTTCGGACGGTAAAACGCCAAGTTTTTTTACTGAAAGTTCCAGTGAATCAATTTTGTAATATAAGGCATATTGAGAAAAACTTTCTAGGCGGGTAAGATTGATACCAAAAATAAAAAAACCGTATCCCATAGCCGCGAATACCAAAAAAAGACCGATTGGAACTGGCTGCAGCCGGGAAAAAGAAATTTTTTTGCTGGAAAAAATCAAAAAAATAAACGATGCGATAATAAGAATAAGAGGAATAAAATTTCTCATAATAATATCCAGAGCAAAACTCCAGAATTGAAAAGCATAGCCCGCCCTGAAACCCGTATAAAGAGAAAAGGGAGTGTTAAAAATATTATAATAGATCATTTGGAAAGAATAGATGAAAATAAAAAATAAAGTAATCAAATAAGCGAGGGCTTTATTAATTTTTTCCGTAAAAAGCTTCGATATTAAAAAAGCCGCGGTGGCTGCGGGCAAAGCGTACAAAATAGAGAAAATATAATCGGCATTTAAATTATTAAAAATCCATAAACGGTAAATCAGTTCAAAATAGCAGATTATTATTATAAAAAAAACCAGCAACCCATATCTAAAAAAGAATGGCTGCTTTTCTAATTTCTTCAGTAAACGATTAGGCTTTGGCGGAACCAGAATTTCTTTCAGTAAATCCAACCTCTCACTGCGTGTGGCAGGTGAAATAACATTGTAAGAAATATTATTTGACATATCTTATTTTAAAAAATTTTCTGGTCTAAAAAATCTTTTATAATTTTGCAAAAAATACAGTTATCCATATTATTAATTATTGTTGATTATTTTACTTGATAAGTTAAATTAACCGTTACGTCTATCTCTTGCTGGCCTGGCTGGACTGTTGGAACAGGAGCTGATTCTAGTGCAGCTCCCCCCAATCCTGATGCCTTGCTGTATGCAATCGGATAATTGGTATAATTATTTTCATAAACATTGATTAATTTCCCCAAATTTACGCCAGATTCTTTGGATAAATTTTGAGCATTAGCTTTTGCCTGTTCAATTGCCTTTGCCCTTGCCTGCTCTCTAAATTGTTCTGGGTTATCAATTGTAAACTGCAGGTCTCCCACTAAATTAGCGCCTTTTTCTGTTCCCTGCGACAAAACATCTCCAATTTTTGTGAAATCCCTTATTTTTACCTGAATATCCTGCTCTAATGTATATCCCTGAAAAATCCTGCCTAATTTTGAAGTATAATTATAAAGCGGAGTCAAGCTGTAATTTGTTGTCTGAATATCTTTTTCGTCAATTTTTAATGCCTTTACTGCATCAATAACAGCATTCATTTTGTCTGTATTATTTTTTGTCACATCAGCAACTGTTGAAGCTTGAGTTGTAACTCCTAAACTAACGATAGCCACATCGGGCTTAGCATAAACTTTTCCTTCCCCCGAAACCGTAATTTGGTTAGAATTTTGCTGGTCCAATGATCTTTGTTGATAACCTATTGCCGCAAAAAGAAAAATCAAAATTCCAGCAACCAAAATCGCGACCAAAATAAAGGTTTTATTTAAAAATTTTGTTATTTGTTCCTCC
Organism: Candidatus Staskawiczbacteria bacterium; assembly: GCA_903923535.1. Classification (GTDB taxonomy): domain Bacteria; phylum Patescibacteriota; class Minisyncoccia; order Minisyncoccales; family Staskawiczbacteraceae; genus XYD1-FULL-39-28. The sequence continues at coordinate 2,073 of CAIXXY010000066.1, forward strand.
ACGTTTTTTATGGAATCCAGGCATTATCCTCCAAGATTCCAAATTAATATTTATTATATTTTTAAATTATTTATCTTTTCAGTTTTTAAAGCAATGTATTCTTTCCAACTGAGATGCATTTTCATATCTAAAATGTATTGTGAAGTATATTTAATATATTTCTTCATTCTCCAACTAGGCATATCTTGGTAGGGCTTTACAACTTTCCTACAATTTTTAGCTTTACAATGGCACTGCATATGCCATAAAGGATATGTTTCATTTAGTGCGTAATCAATCGTCACCTCTTCGCCCTTTTTCAGATTTCGCATGGCAACAATTTTATTTTTCCCGTGTATGCCGGCAGTGGGACTACATGAATGATTTAAATAATTTCCCGCAGATCCCGGCTTAGGCTTAATCCATTTTGCATAACCAATCTGGAGCCAATTCGGTCCATAAAACCAATTACCGGAAGTAAAAATAATTTCTCGTCCCAAAAAAAGAAAAATCGTCTCATCTTTTTTAATATCTTGATCAAGGATAATTCCTTTTCCATGTATATTGGACTTGCCGATATGATATTTTTTCATTTGTGTAAATTTTGTTGTGGCGGAGGAGGTAGGACTCGAAGAGTTGCCCAAAACTCATCTTTAAATGGCGTCGCGTAATAATTTTCACGGAAAATTAAACGCGACAGCCACGTTTAAATTTTTCTAAAGAAAAATTTATTACGTGGCGGAGGAGGTGGGACTCGAACCCACGAGACCCTTTCGGGTCACGGCTTTCCAAGCCGTTGCAATGGCCACTATGCGACTCCTCCAATTTATTATTCAACCATAACTGCTGTGCCATAGCAAAGCACCTCTGTTACTCCAGCCATTAATTCTGTGGCATCATATCTTACTCCTATAATAGCATTGGCTCCCAACTCCTCTGCGTGTTTTTTCATTAATTCAAATGATTCATTTCTTGTCTTTTCGCACAAGCTAGTAAATAAAGTGATATTTCCCCCAATAATCGTATGAAGCGAACCTCCAATTGTTCCAAAGATTGATCTGGACCTTACGGTAATTCCTTTTACTAATCCCAAATTTTTAATTATTTTTTTATTCGGCAATTCAAACGCAGTTGTTATATTATTGTTTTCCATAAATTATATTTTTTAAATTATACCCTAGAGATTACAATGGTCGCCATGTAATTCTTCTAATATTTTATAGATTATCAATTAAAAATTTTTAAAGATCTTCTAAATCTTTTTTGTCTGGATTATAACGATAAGTTTTTATTCCAACCGATTGCGCACTTTTTACAGCGTCTTCGTTATGTTCGAAATATATTACATCATTATTAGATAAACCAAAATGTTCTAACAATTTTTTATAATATTCGGGATTAGTTTTTTCTGGATTATGTTTCAGTGTAAAAATTTCGTATGGCATATTTTTTAATCCAAATTTTTCTATTTCTTCATCATTGGCACCTGTTAAAATAATCTTTCTGTTTTCAAAACTATCAAGCAAATCCTGCATTTCTATAAATATACCCTCATTTTTAATCACAAAAGCATTAATTGCATCAACTAAAATTACTTTTGAACTCATAAATTTTATCTTTTAAACTTCCATATCTCTTAATAATTTTATTCTTTCTTCAATTGGAGGGTGGGTTGAAAACATTTTCGCAAAACAATGTGTTTTTTGTTTTCCTTTATAAGGCGAATCGATAAATAAAGAACTGGTTGCATCATTGGTAATTATCATCGGAGTCGGGTCTGAAGAAATTTTTTCCAAAGCTCTTGCCAAACCTTCAGGATACCTTGTCAGTAATGCGCCATCTGCATCAGCTAAAAATTCCCTTTTTCTTGAAATTGCAAGCTGAACTAATGTTGCGGCAATTGGAGCTAAAATTGCCGCAAAAATTCCAAGAACCATCAAAATCATGCCGATATTCCCATTGTCATCGTTTGACCTGCGCCCACCTCCCCAAAAACTGATTCTCATAAACATATTCGCCAAAACCGCAACAACTCCAGCTAAAACCGCCACAACCGTAGACAACAGCATATCTTTGTTTCCAATATGGGAAAGTTCGTGCGCCAAAACTCCCTGCAATTCTGATTTGTCCAATCTATTTAAAAGTCCTTGAGTTACTGCCACAACGGCATGATTTTTGTCTCTGCCTGTTGCAAAAGCATTTGGCTGAAGCTCTGGAATAATATAAATTTTTGGAATCGGAAGCCCGGCTGTTATGCAAAGATTTTCAATAACATGATAAAGCTCTGGATTTTTATTATGCTCAATCGGAACTGCGCGATACATTGATAAGACGATTTTATCAGACCACCAATAGCTTGAAAAACTCATGAAAACGCTTAAAAAAATTGCGATATATAAAATTGCGTTGCTGTTTAATAAATATGAAAACAGCCAGCCAATAGCTATTATAAAGACCAAAAACCCAGTTATTAAAAACCATGTTTTACGAGTATTGGAATCTGCTTGTGTATATATTGATGCCATTATTTTTTTTAAAATTACCAACCGCCTCCTCCTCCGCCTCCTCCTCCGCCGCCAGAGCCACCGCCACCGCCGAAGCCGGAACTGCTGCCAGGAGGTGTAGCAGAAGAAGCAACAGATTGGGAAAACGAATTGCTGAAGTCAGACAACATAGATGCCCCATAGATAGAATTAGAATACCATAAAGGATTTCTTCCTGCCATATCTTCTTTCGCAAAAACATCGGCAAATTGTTCTGCCCATTCATTTTCAACCTCCAAAGCCAAAGCATAAGGCAGATATTTCTCAAAAAGTTCCGGCGTTTTTTCTGGCGGATTAAAAAAATTCATTCTGTCTTTTTCTGTTACCGATAAAAACCATTTAAATCCTTTTATTTCATTGACTAATTTAAATCCTTTTTCCGTATACTGCCAAAGCAAAAAATAAAATATTACGTTTGTTGCTATTACTGTTAAAATAACAGCCATAAGCCCCAATGATATAATCGTCGTAAGAAAATATATAGCAAAAATTTCTCCTGCTAAAAATGGAAGAAAAAATATTGAAACAAATAAAACTGACAAAAAATTAACAAATTTATGACTTATTTTTGAACCGATTTTTCCCCATAGTTTTATCAAGTTAAAAGCAATGCCGACTATTCCAAGGCTCCATATTGAAAGCCAAAATACCATAAATATTGATACGAAGGCGTTCAACGGCCCTTCAAAAAAAACTGCTATCAATAAAATAATTAAAGAAAAAATTGCGCCAAAAACAAAATACTTAGTGTTTTTAGTAAAATAATCTTTTCCGTAGGATTTCTTGATAATACGGCCTAAAGTAATTTCTGATTCTAACACTACATGATCATACTCGCCTAACTCTAAAATATCTCCTTTTGAGAACAAAGAATTCATAAGCCCATTTTGAATTTCATTCAGGGAGCTATCAGCGCTTTTTATTTTAATCAAACTAAATTTTTTTGTTTTTTTCTCGATTTTTAAATACCCTTTTACAGCCAAATTTATTATCTCTGATAAAAAACATTTTTCATCGATTCGTGTTTTCAACAAGTAACGGACAGAAGAAGGAGAAAGACCAGCCGGCGGTTCATAAATAGGAATGATTGATTCTTTTTTAGGGTCTCGGCCATATTTGTTCCAAACAATAATAAAATATAATAAAACTGCTGCGAGCCCTAATAATCCAAACAAAAATCCGATATTATCTTGAATCCAATAATTAATTTTTTCTGATTGTGTCGGTTCTTTTATTAATCCCTTAGGCCATCCGACAACAATAGAGAAATCTTCTCCTTTTGACAGTTGTTTAGAATTCTGAAAAAAAACAGAGTTGTTAATATTTGAACCTACAGACCAAGAAATACCAGAATTATCATTGCTTCCAACTTCTCCGCTATAAGCAGCAACTTTTATAAGACTGGTGTCAATGTTAAAAGGCAGAATTACTGTCGCTTCTGATTTTTCAATATCAAAATCCCAGCCACTGCCTGTAACGTTCCAATATAACTCATCGTGATCAGAAAAAAATCCTAATTCTCTATCAACTCTGTATGATAATTCGTAAGTATAAATACCCGGCGCAATGATTACGTTCGGATCTCCAAGATAGATTCTTATGCCATTGCTGACGTTTCCATAATGAAAAGGCTCTGTGATACCATCTTTTTTCGCCGAAACCATCTCAAAGTCTATCTTGTATTTATTACCAAGTTTATCTTGGTATAATATTGGAAAATCTCGATAAATTCCGTGTTTAATTTCATCGTTATTAGCATATACAGTTATATCCTCTGTTACTAATAATGTTCCTGCTTTTTCAACTTCTATTTTGCTAGAAAAATCTTTTATGCTCTCAACTGGAGATGTCTGAGCAAAAATATTTACAGAAAATAACAAATAAAAAAATACCGCAAACAAAATAGATAAAATTGCTTTCTTCGGCATAGTTTTATTGATTGCTAATTGATTATTTATAATCAAGAACTAGAATTTTACAGCAACAGGTTGTTTTTCAGCTTCGTTATCTATTTGGAAAAATTCCATCTTGGCAAATTTAAAAATGCTGGCAATAATATTTGCAGGGAAAATTTCAATTTTAGTATTAAGATCTCGCACATTGCCATTGTAAAATCTGCGAGCTGCCTGAATCTTGTCTTCTGTGTCTGTCAGCTCTCTTTGTAATTCCAAAAAGTTCGTGGAGGCCTTTAAATCAGGGTAATTTTCGGCTACAGCGAATAAACTTTTTAAAGTGCCAGATAATGCGTTTTCCGCTTCGCCTTTGTCCTTAAGCCCTGTAGCGCTCATAGCAGCTGTTCTGGCTTGGGTTACCTTCAAAAACAGCTCCTTTTCGTGGCTTGCATATCCTTTTACGGTCTCTACTAAATTTGGAATCAAATCATACCTCCTTTTTAACTGCACATCAATATCTGCCCAAGCTTCTTTTGTTCTGTTTTTTAATACTATTAATCCGTTAAAAACTATTATTACCCATAAGATAATAATGACTACTATCGCTAACACTATCCATAATATTGTTGTCATATTCTTTTATTGCCAAACTGTTAAATTGCTAAATTGATAATGAAAAACAATTTAACAATATAACAATATAACAATTTAATTTACTATTTTGGCAAATTTTCAATCACATCATCTAAATAATGATATTGAGTGATAAATTTGTAATTAAATAATTTTATTAAAGTTAAAAAATCTTCGAGCTCTGAACGAAATTTTTCCGGCCCGGAAAAAACTTCCCATAATTCTGATGCAAGATTTGCAGTATAATGATGCATAATTTCATAATCTGATTTATTTTTCAAATAGTTTATTATTTGCTTAAATTCTCCCCTGTCTAACCAGATACCGTGGCACATTTTGCAAAAATCAACTCGGGTTTTTGATTCATCATATTTAACCTCCATTAAACCGGCTCTATCCACAGGACAATGTTTATCCCCATGTGATATCTGAAATTTTGATTTTTCTCTCCATAAATCAATATCAATCCAATTTAATTGTTTGTCTTTATCATCTTTTGCCTGGCGCAATTCATCTTTATCAAACCATATACCCAAACACTTTGGGCAGTAATCAACTTCCACATTATGAAACAAAACTTTCTCTAATTGCTCATTATCATTTGGACAATTCATAATATTGCTATTTCTATAATTCATATTACATAAAAAGTAATGTAAATACAAGATACAAAATAAATAAAAAGAGCTCACGCGAAGTGAGCCCCAACTGCGGAAGTACTATTCTCCCTTATCTATTTCTCCCTGAGAAACTTCCTAATAACCTCCGCCAAATCCGCCATCTTGAAAGGTTTCGCTAAGAAAACGTGCGCTTCATGGTCTTTAGGCTCGCCACGGCCACTCATCAATATGATATTAATGTGCGGATGCTCTTGGCGAATCCTGCCAGTCAGTTCAACCCCGTTCATTTGGGGCATTTCAACATCGCTGATGACGATATGCAACTCGCCCATGTTGCTATTGATTATCTCCCAGGCCTGAGCCCCATGCTCAGCTGAAAAAATATCAGAATCTGGGTGGATGAGTCGAACGAAAGTGCATAATAAAGCGCGATTTGCACTCTCGTCATCTACAATCAAAATTAACAATTTTTTCATAGCGTTTCCTTTCTTTCCGTTGGAGTTAGCTGCATTTCAATGAACTACATTGAACTACATTTTGCATAATATACTATTTTTCATCTCTTGTCAATCTTTTTATCCCGATTTACTGAAAAATCTGGAAAAAAATCAACAAAAAAGAGGGTATTCTCCCTCTTTTTTGAAAATTGATAATTGATAATTGAAAATTAGTTTAGTAGTCTCCGCCCATCATTGGATTTTGCATGTGATTATGCGATTCTTCTTTTTTAGGCAGTTCTGAAACAGTAGCCTCAGTAGTCAAAAGCATAGAAGCTGCCGATACCGCATTTTCCAAAGCAGTTCTTGTAACCTTTGTAGGGTCAACAACTCCTGCTTTTATCAAATCTTCATAAACCATTGTTTGGGCATTGAACCCGAAGTTATTGTTTTCTTTTTCATCTTTTATTTTCTGCACAGCCACAGCTCCGTCAACTCCGGCATTCTCAGCAATCTGCCTGACAGGCTCTTCAATTGCTCTCTTTAAAATATTAATTCCAGTTTTTTCATCGCTGGTTCCTGCGTCACCACCTGCGGCTTCTGCTAGTAATTTTTCTAAAGCAGGCAAAGTTCTTAATAAAGCAACTCCGCCTCCGGGAACAATTCCCTCTTCAACTGCAGCTCTAGTTGCATGCAAGGCGTCTTCTAATTTATGCTGTTTTGCTTTTTGTTCAACTTCCGTGGCAGCTCCAACTTTTATAACGCCGACTCCTCCGGATAATTTTGCCAGTCTTTCCTGTAATTTTTCCTTGTCAAAGTCAGAAGTTGCAGAACTAATTTCTTTTTTGATTGCATTAATTCTTGCTTCAATATCTGATCTTTCGCCTTTGCCTTCAACAATTGTTGTATTTTCTTTTGTAGAAATAATTCTTCTGGCTTGTCCCAACATTTCTATCTCAACATTTTCCAATTTCATTCCTTTCTCTTCTGAAATTACTTCTGCTCCCGTTACAATGGCAATATCTTCTAACATTTCTTTTTTTCTGTCTCCGAATCCAGGAGACTTAACTGCCAAAGCATTAAAAATTCCTCTTATTTTATTTACGATTAAAGTTGTCAAAGCATCTCCATCAACATCGTCGGCAATAATTACTAATTCTTTTTTGCCTGCTTTCACAAGTTTTTCTAACAAAGGTAAAATTTCCTGCAATGAACTAATTTTTCTATCTGTAATTAAAATATACGGCTCTTCTAAAATGGCTTCCATTTTCTCTGCATTGGAAACCATATATCCAGAAACATAACCCCTGTCAAATTGCAAACCTTTTACAATTTCTTTTGAAAGCCCGAAAGTTTTTGATTCTTCAGTTGTGATTACGCCATCTTTGCCAACTTCTTCCATAACTTCGGCAATTAAGTTTCCCATTTCTTCATCTTGCGCCGAAATTTTTGCAACCTGAGCTTTTTCCTCTTTTGTGCTGATTGATTTTGACATTTCACGAAGCGCCTCAACAACCGCATCTTTTGCTTTTATAATTCCTTTTCTTAAAGCCAAGGGATTGGCACCGGCAGCAACATTTTTTAAACCTTCTGTTGCTATTGCCTGACAAAGCAAAACAGCTGAAGTTGTGCCGTCTCCTGCTACATCATTGGTTTTTGAAGCTACTTCTTTTATGATTTCAGCTCCTATATTTTCAATATTGTCTTCCAACTCAATTTCCTTTGCAATTGTTACGCCGTCATTTGTTATTGTCGGCGAGCCGAATCCAGAACCCAAAACAACATTTCTGCCTTTAGGTCCCAAGGTTACTTTCACTGCATTAGCCACTTTATCTAAGCCTGATTTTAAAATTTTTCTAGCGTCTTCGCTGTATTTAATCTGTTTCGGCATAAAATTTAAATTATTCTAATTGCTCTAATTATTCTAATCAAATATTAATTTCTAATTTCTAATATCTAATAAAATTTTAGAAATTAGAATTTAGACCTTTGTATTTGATTAGGTCAATTAGAATAATTAGGTTAATTAGGCATTAACGTGATTATTCTAAGATTGCTAATATATCTGATTCTGTTGCTATTAAATATTCTTTATTATCAACTTTTATCTCGTTTGGACCGTATTTTGTAAACAAAACCTTGTCTCCCGGCTTTACTGAAAGGGGAATAATTTTTCCATCTTCTGTCATTTTTCCAGGACCTGTAGCAATTACTTTGCCTTCCTCTGATTTTTCTTTTGAAGCTGTTTCAGGCAAAAAAATGCCGGCCTTTGTCTTTTCCTCTTCTTTTATCGGCTCTATTAGAATATGATCTGATAATGGTTTGATATTCATTTCTTTTATTTATTAATGTTATTTAATAATATAATTTAAGGTATTTCTTAATGAAAGTCAAGCATTATACAAAAAAAGTCCTGCTTTGCAAACTAATTCGCATCAGTTTTCAAAGCAGGATATTACGACGAGTTCAAAGGGCTGAAATCCAAGGTCAGAAGACCAAAGGATTCAAGTCCAAAGGACTTAGCTACTTGCGCGCA